>NZ_JBEXWT010000012.1:0-148056 GCF_040629945.1 Kitasatospora sp. NPDC005856
GACCCGCCCGCTGCGGGAGCGCCCGGACCGTCCGCAGACCCCGCCCCCGGCCCGCCCCGGCCCCGGCAACGGCCCTCGCGACCGGGCGGCACGTCCCCGCGAGCGCCAGCACACCCCCGCCCCCGGCGGGCGGCCCGGCACCGCCCGGCAGCGGCTGCTCCGGCAGCGGCTGGTGGTCTTCGTCACGGTGACCATCGGGGTGGCGCTGGCCATCGCGGCGGCGCAGGGCTGCGAGAACCGGGACAACCGGAGCGTGCGGCCACCGACCGGAGCGGTGGCGACCGTCGGCTCCGGCGGCGAGCAGGCGGTGCCGGGCACCTCGGCGGACGTCGCACCGCAGGCCTCGACCACACCGCTCCCGGCCGTGGCGCGCAGCGCCGCGGACAGCGGGCTGACACCCCCGCAGGCGCCCGTGCCGACGGTGGACTGGCCCAACCGCAGCTACCCCGACGGGGCCGGCGGGCCGGCCATCGCCCTGCAGAACGGGCACTCGGTCGGGGCCGGGCCGCAGGTCACGCTGAGTGCGGTGCTGCCGGCCCGGTACAAGGGCCTGCCGGCCGCGGTGGTCGTCCTGCGGCGGGCGGAGGGTTCGACCCCGGTCGACCTCGTCCAGCTCTACACCTTCGCCGGGGACACCCCGGCCGTCGCCACCTCCCGTACCTCGGTGGCGGACCCGCAGGCCGCGGCCACCTGGCGGCTGGACGGCGGCACGGTCGTCCGCGAGGAACGCGCGGCCGTCACCGGCGCGGTCACCTCCACCCGCTACACCGTCCGCCCCGACGGCACCCTCGACGAATCCTGGCCCGGCGCCACCACCCCACCCCCCGCCGCCGCCCCCGCCCCGCCCACCTCCCCCACCGGCTGAAGCCACCCGGCCACGCACGAGAAGTCGGATCGGCCGACTTCTGGCGCACGGCACCCCCGGAACCCCCACAGCCCGGCACCCGGACACCCCGGCACTCGGACACCCACGAGAAGTCGGCCTGGCCGACTTCTGACGCAGCCGTGGAGCCACCGGCGAGGAGAGCGGCCCAGCGCCCCAGAACTCAGGCGGGCCGACTTCCGGCGCATGGAGCCCACTGCGGCCGAGCCCCTGGCAGGTGGCCTCGGCGAAGCCGGCCGCGCGAGAAGTCGGATCGGCCGACTTCTCGCGGGAGGAGGCTTGGGGGCGGCAGCCCGATGGGGCAGCCCCGGCAAGGCGGGCAGGCGCGCGAGAGGTCGGGCGGGCCGGCTTCTCGGGGGAAGCGGGGTGGGGGGATTTACGGGGTGGGGGTGGTGACGGCGTAGAAGGCCACGGCTGCGGCGGCGCCCACGTTGAGGGAGTCGATGCCGTGGGCCATGGGGATGCGGACGGGGTGGTGGGCGGCGGCGATGGCGCGGGGAGTGAGGCCGTCGCCCTCGGCGCCGAGCATCAGGGCGGCCTTGGGGAGACTGTGCGGGATGAGGGTGTGGAGGTCGACGGCCGTGTCGGCGGGGGTGAGGGCGAGCAGGGTGAAGCCGGCCTCGCGGACGGTGTCGAGGGCGGCGGGCCAGGGGTCCAGGCGGGCGTACGGGACCGCGAAGACGGCGCCCATGGAGACCTTGACCGCGCGCCGGTAGAGCGGGTCGGCGCAGTCGGGCGAGAGCAGCACGGCGTCCATGCCGAGGGCGGCGGCGCTGCGGAAGATGGCGCCGAGGTTGGTGTGGTCGACGAGGCCCTCCAGGACGGCGACCCGGCGGGCCCCGGCGAGCACCTCGGCGGCGTCGGGGAGGGGCTTGCGCTCCATCGAGGCGAGGGCGCCGCGGTGCACGTGGTAGCCGGTGACGGCTTCGGCGAGCGCGGGCTCGACCACGTGGACGGGGGCGTCGGCCTCGGCGATGACGTCGCCCATCACCTCCAGCCACTTGGCGGTGAGCAGCATCGACCGCATCCGGTAGCCGGCGGCGAGGGCGCGGCGGATGACCTTCTCCCCCTCGGCGATGAAGAGGCCCTCGGCGGGTTCGCGGCGGCGGCGCAGTTCGACGTCGGTGAGGCCGGTGTAGTCGGCGAGGCGGGGGTCGGCCGGGTCGGTGATGGTGCGGGGTTCGGACACCCTGCGATCTTGCCAAGCCCGGGCGGGGAAGGCCAAACGGCGGACGGAGCGGGGTGGTCCCCGGCTGGCCGTAGTGCAAATATGACCGTATGGCCCGAAATCCGGGCCGATCCTGGGCTCCGTCGGCCTCTGGCGCCACTGGCTCCGCCGGCTCCCCCGGTGGGCGCCCACACGGTCGGCCACAGCTGCCGCACGCGAAGCGGCGGTGGCCGGTGTGGCAACGGTCGGTGGCGGGGCAGGTGTTCGCCCTCCAGGTGCTGGTCGTGCTGCTGCTCGTGGTGGCGGCCGTGGTGGCGCTGGTGGTGCAGTCGCGCAACGACGCCGAGCACGAGGCGCGCAACCGTTCGGTGGCGGTCGCCCAGACCTACGCCAACTCCCCGGGCATCGTCGAGGCGCTGCGCTCCCCCGACCCGACGGCCGTCCTGCAGCCGAGCGCGGAAGCCGCGCGGGTCGCCTCGGGCGTGGACTTCATCGTCGTGCTGAACGAGCAGGGCATCCGCTACACCCACCCGAACCCGGCCCGGATCGGCCAGAAGTTCGTCGGCATCTACGAGCCCGCACTGCACGGGCAGGTGGTGACGCAGCAGGTCACGGGCACGCTCGGCCCGCTGGTGCAGGCGGTGGTCCCGGTGTACGCGCCGGGCGGCTCGGTGGTCGGGGCGGTCTCGGCGGGCGTCACGCTGAAGAACATCAGCAGCGCCAGCGAGCGGCAGCTGCCGGTGGTGCTGGGCGCGGCGGCGGCCGCGGTGGGGCTGGCCACGCTCGGGACGGCGCTGATCAGCCGGCGGCTGCGGCGCCAGACGCACGGGCTGGGCCCGGTCGAGATGACCAGGATGTACGAGCACCACGCGGCGGTGCTGCACGCGGTGCGCGAGGGCGTGATGATCGTCGGCGGGGACGGTCGGCTGCTGCTCTGCAACGACGAGGCGCGCCGACTGCTGGACCTGCCGCCGGACGCCGAGGGCCGCCCCGTGGGCGAGCTGGGCCTGGAGCAGGCGCCGCTGGAGCTGCTGACCGCCGAGCGCCAGGTGACCGACGAGGTGGTGCTGTCCGGGGAGCGGCTGCTGGCGGTGAACGTCCGGCTGATCGACCAGCCGGGCGGCCTGCCCGGCTGCGTCGCCACGCTGCGCGACTCCACCGAGCTGGCGGCGCTGTCCGGCCGGGCCGAGGGCGCCCAGCGGCGGCTGCGGCTGCTGTACGACGCCGGGGTGACGGTGGGCAGCACGCTGGACGTGACGCGGACGGCGGAGGAGCTGGCGCAGGTCACGGTGCCGCGGTTCGCGGACTTCGTCACGGTGGACCTGGCGGACCAGGTGCTGACCGGCGAGGAGCCGCCGCCGGGCCCGTCGCTGGGGCGGATGCGCCGCACCGCGGTGACGGGGGTACGGGACGACGCGCCGTTCTACCCGGTCGGCACGGTGCTGGACGTGGTGCCCGAGACCCCGCTGGCCGGGGCGCTGCACAGCGGTGAGCCGGGCATCGAGCCCCATCTGACGGAGGCCGACGCGTGGCGGGAACAGGACCCGGAGAGGTCGGCGCAGCTGCTGGCGTACGGGGTGCACTCGCTGGTGCGGGTGCCGCTGCGGGCGCGCGGGGTGCTGCTGGGGGTGGCCCGGTTCTGGCGGGCGCAGCGGCCGGAGCCGTTCGAGGCGGAGGACCTGGCGCTGGCGGAGGAGCTGGTGGCGCACGCGGCGGTGTGCATCGACAACGCCCGCCGCTACACCCGGGAGCACACCATGGCGGTGACCCTCCAGCACAGCCTGCTGCCGCGCAAGCTGCCGGAGCAGACGGCGCTGGACGTGGCGCACCGCTACCTGCCGGCCCAGGCCGGGGTGGGCGGGGACTGGTTCGACGTGATCCCGCTGCCGGGTGCGCGGGTGGCGCTGGTGGTCGGGGACGTGGTGGGACACGGGCTGCACGCGGCGGCGACGATGGGCCGGCTGCGCACGGCGATCCACAACTTCTCGACCCTGGACCTGCCGCCGGACGAGTTGCTGGGGCACCTGGACGAGCTGGTGAACCGGATCGACCAGGACGAGGCGGCGGGCGGCGAGCGGGCGGGGCCGGCCGGGGCGACCTGCCTGTACGCGATCTACGACCCGGTGTCGCGGCGCTGCACGCTGGCCAGCGCCGGGCATCCCCCACCGGCCGTGGTGGACCCGCAGGGCCGGGTGGTGTTCCCGGAGCTGCCGACCGGGCCGCCGCTGGGGCTGGCCGTGCTGCCGTTCGAGACCACCGAGCTGGAGCTGGCCGAGGGCAGCCGACTGGTGCTGTACACGGACGGCCTGGTGGAGGACCGGGAGCGGGACATCGACGAGGGGCTGGAGCTGCTGCGGGCGGCGCTGGCCGGGCCGCCGCGCACGCCCGAGCAGACCTGCGCGGACGTGCTCGGGGCGATGCTTCCGGCGCACCCGCAGGACGACATCGCCCTGCTGGTGGCCCGGACCAGGGTGCTGACCCCGGACCGGGTGGCGCAGTGGGAGGTGCCCCCCGACCCGGCGGCGGTGGGCGAGGTCCGGGCCGCGGTGGCCGAGCGGCTGACGGCGTGGGGGCTGGAGGAGGCCGCGTTCGTCACCGAGCTGATCCTGAGCGAGCTGGTGACCAACGCGATCCGGTACGGCTCCGGGCCGATCCGGGTGCGGCTGCTGCGGGACCGTTCGCTGATCTGCGAGGTGTCGGACGGCAGCAGCACCTCGCCGCACCTGCGGTACGCGGCGACCGAGGACGAGGGCGGGCGCGGGCTGTTCCTGGTCGCGCAGTTCGCGGACCGCTGGGGGACGCGCTACACGGCGACCGGGAAGGTCATCTGGACGGAGCAACCGCTGCAGTAGCGCCGGAACGGCCGCGGAGCGGGAAGTCGGGCCGGCCGACTTCCCGCTCCACGGGGTGGGCTCAGCGTCGGAAGGCCGCGGCCAGCACGTTGACGACGTCGCCGATGACGATGACCGCCGGGGGCTTGACGCCCTCGGCCTCGACCACCGCGGCGACGGTGCCGAGGGTGGCGTCCACCCGGCGCTGGGCGGCGGTGGTGCCCTCCTGGACGATCGCGACCGGGGTCTCCGCCGGCCGGCCGTACTCGACGAGCCTGGCGGCGATCGCGCCGATCTTGTCCACGGCCATCAGCAGCACCAGGGTGCCGCTCATCCTCGCGGCGGCCTCCCAGTTGGTGAGCGAGCGCTCGTCGTCCGGGCCGACGTGGCCGGAGATCACGGTGAACTCGTGGGTCATGCCGCGGTGGGTGACCGGGACGCCGGCAGCGGCGGGGACGCTGATCGAGCTGGAGATCCCGGGCACCACGGTGACCGGCAGTCCGGCCTCCGCGCAGGCCAGCAGCTCCTCGCCGCCGCGGCCGAAGACGTACGGGTCGCCGCCCTTGAGCCGGACCACGAACTTGCCGGCCTTGGCGTGCTCGACCAGGGTGCGGTTGATCGCCTCCTGGGCCATGAACCGGCCGTAGGGGATCTTGGAGGCGTCGATCACCTCGACGTGCTCGGGCAGTTCGGCGAGCAGCTCGCGCGGGGCGAGGCGGTCGGTGACGACCACGTCGGCGTCGGCGAGCAGCCGGCGGCCGCGCACGGTGATCAGGTCCGGATCGCCGGGGCCGCCGCCGACCAGGGCCACGCCCGCGCCGTGGGAACGGTACTGGCGGGCGGCCAGCGAGCCGTCCCGCAGGCCGTCCACGATGGCGTCACGCAGGGCGGCGGAGTGGCGCGGGTCACCGGTGAGGACGGCGACGGTGGCGCCCGCGTCGCGGCCGCTGGCCGGGGTCCAGGCGGTGGCCGCGGCGGCGTCGTCGCTGCGGGAGCAGAACACCCGCTCGCGCTCGGCCTCGGCGCTGACCGCCGCGTTGACGGCGGGGTCGTCGGTGGCGACCAGGGCGTACCAGGTGTCTGCCAGGTCGCCGTCCCGGTACGGGCGGGCGTGCCAGGTCAGCTCACCGGCGTCGGCCATGGCCTGGACGGCCGGGGTGGTGGCCGGCGATATGAGGTGCAGGTCGGCACCGGAGGCGATCAGGGCCGGCAGCCGGCGCTGGGCGACCTGGCCGCCGCCGACCACGACGACGCGGCGGCCGGCCAGCAGCAGGCCCACCGGGTAGGGGGTACGGCCCTCGGTGCTCGGGTGCGGGGTGGGCGCGGTCATCGGCGGTGCTCCTGATCGGGGGGGGTGAGGGTGTGGGGACGGTACGGCACGGCACCGCTCCGCGGTCCGGCGCGCCCTCGGGCCGGTCCGCGGAGCGGTGACGGGGTGCGTCAGGCCTTCTCGGTGACCCCGGCGGAGTCGAAGGTGGCTACATCGTGCATCGCCCGGGCGGCGCTCTGCACCAGCGGCAGGGCCAGCAGGGCACCGGTGCCCTCGCCGAGCCGCAGGTCCAGGTCGATCAGCGGGCGCAGGCCGAGCTTCGCCAGCGCCGCCTGGTGGCCGGGCTCGGCGGAGCGGTGGCCGGCGATGCAGGCGGCCAGCACCTCGGGGGCGATGGCCTTGGCGGCCAGCGCGGCCGAGCCGGCGATGACGCCGTCCAGGATCACCGGGGTGCGCAGCGAGGCGGCCCCGAGCAGGAAGCCGGCCAGGGCGGCGTGCTCCAGGCCGCCGACGGCGGCGAGGACGCCGACCGGGTCGCTCGGGTCGGGCCGGTGCAGGGCCAGCGCGGCCCGGATGACCTCGATCTTGCGGGCGTGGGTCTCGTCGTCGATGCCGGTGCCGCGGCCGGTGACCTCGGCCGGGTCGAGCCCGGTGAACACCGAGATCAGGGCGGCCGAGGCGGTGGTGTTGGCGATCCCCATGTCGCCGGTGACCAGTGCCTTGTTGCCCGCCGCGACGAGGTCCCGAGCGGTCTCGATACCGACCTCGATGGCCTTGAGGGCTTCCTCGCGGGTCATCGCCGGGCCCTGGGTCATGTCGGCGGTGCCGGGGCGGACCTTGCGGGGCAGCAGGCCGGTGGCACGGCCCTGCTGGACGGCGTCCGGCAGTTCGGCGGCGACGCCGACGTCGACCACGCAGACCTCGGTGCCGATCTGCTTGGCGAAGGAGTTGATCACCGCTCCCCCGGCCAGGAAGTTGGCGACCATCTGGGCCGTCACCTCCTGCGGCCAGGGGCTGACGCCCTGGGCGTGCACGCCGTGGTCGCCGGCGAAGATCGCCACGCAGGCGGGCTCCGGGATCGGCGGCGGGCACTTGCGGGACAGGCCGCACAGCTGGGCGGAGATGATCTCCAGCATGCCGAGCGAGCCGGCCGGCTTGGTCATCCGCTTCTGGCGGTCCCAGGCCTCGCCGAGCGCCTTGGCGTCCAGCGGGCGGATGCCGCGCAGGGTCTCGGCGAGCAGGCTCTGCGGCTCCTCGCCGGGCAGCGCCCGGTTGCCGTACTGCTCCTCGTGGACCACCCAGGACAGCGGGCGCTTCTTGGCCCAGCCCTGCTGCTCCAGCTCGGGCTCGCCCGGGAACTCGTCGACGAAGCCGACGCACAGGTAGGCGACGACCTCCAGGTGCTCGGGCAGGCCGAGCTCGCGGACCAGCTCCTCGTCGTCGAAGAAGCTCACCCAGCCCACGCCCAGGCCCTCGGCGCGGGCGGCCAGCCAGAGGTTCTCGACGGCCAGGGCGGCCGAGTACGGAGCCATCTGCGGCTGGGTGTGCCGACCCAGGGTGTGCCGGCCGCCGCGGGTGCGGTCGGCGGTCACCACGATGTTGACCGGGGTCTCGAGGATGGCCTCGATCTTGATTTCCTTGAACTGCTTGGCCCGGCCCTTGGGCAGCGAGTCCGCGTACGACTCGCGCTGGCGCTCGGCCAGGGCGTGCATCCGCCGGCGGGTCTTCGCCGAGCGGATCACCACGAAGTCCCAGGGCTGGGAGTAGCCGACGCTGGGCGCGGTGTGGGCGGCCTCCAGGACCCGGATCAGCACCTCGTGCGGGATCGGGTCCGGGCGGAAGCCGTTGCGGATGTCGCGGCGCTCGCGGATCACCTGGTGGACGGCCTCGCGGCCGGCCTCGTCGAAGCCGGGGGCGGCGGGGCCGCGCGGCTCGGCGGGCTCCTCGGGCTGCGGCTCCGGCTGCTCCTGCGGCTCCTCGGCGGCCTCGGTGACCGGCTGGACGGCCGGGTCCACGGTGGCGTCGGTGGCCTCAGCGGCTTCGGCGGCTTCGGCGGCGGGCTGCTCGGGCTGCTCGGGCTGCGGCTGCTCGGCACCTTCGGCGGTCGCCTCGGCGGCCTGCTCCTGGGCGGGCTCGGCCTCCGCGGCGGCGGCGGGCTCGGCCTCGGCCGGGGCCTGGGCCTGATCGGCGGCGGGCTCCGAGGGGGCCCCGGCCTCCTGGGCGGCGGCGACGGACTGCTCGGCGACGCCCTCGGCGGGTGCGGTCTCCTCGACGGCCGCGACGGGCTCGATAGGCTCGACGGCCTCGGCGGCGGGCTGCTCGGCCGCATCGGCGGGCTGCGCCGCCTCCGCGGCGGGGGCGGCCTCGGCCGGAACCTCGGTGGTCGGCTCGGCGGCAGCGGTGGCATCGGCCTCCGCGGGCGCCTCCACGGCCTGCTCCGCGACCGGCTCGGCGGGCGCCTCGGCCGGGACCTCGGCCTGCTGCTGCGGCTGCTCAGCCTCGGCGGCGGGTTCGGCGACGGGCTCGGCGACGGGCTCGGTGACGGCCTGGCCGGAGGGCATCTCGCCGGTACCCGCGGCGGTCTCCGCGACCGGCTCGGCAACGGCCTCCGGGGCGTTCTCGCCCTGGTGGGCCTGCTCGACGGCCTCGGCCACCGCAGCCATCGGAGCGGACTCGGCGCCCGCGACGGCCTCGACGGGCTGAGCGGCGCCCGCGACGGGCTGAGCGACGGCCTCGACGACCTCGACGACCTCGGCCATGGGCTGCTCGGCGGACTCGGCAGCATCGGCGGCCGCTATCGGCGCGGGATGCTGCGGGGCCGTCTCCTCGACGACCGGAGCCTGCTCGGCCTTCCCGACCTTGGGCAGGCCGTGCGGGGTGGGCGCGGCGAGGAAGGCGGAGATCCGGCGCGGCTGACCGGCCGGGGCCACGGCCTCGGCCTCGGTCTGCTCGGCGGACCCGGCGGTGCCGTCGGCGACAACACCCTCGGCGACAGCACCCTCGACGGCGACGGCCTCGGCAGCGGCAGGCTCGGCGACGGGCGCGGCGGCCGTCTCGGCCACCGGCTGGGCGGTCTCGGCCTGGGCCGGCTCGGCCACGACGGCCTGCGGCGCGAGCGCGACCGCCTCCGCGGCGGTCCCGGCGGCCTGGGGGTCAGGGTGCTCCTGCGACACCTGGGGGTCCTGCGCGACCTGCGGGTCCTGGGGAGCCGTCACGTCCTGCGCGGACTGGACCGGGGCGGCGTGGACGGCCTCCGGCGTCTCGACGACCTCGATCACCTCGATCGCCCCGACCATCTCCATCCCCAGCACGGCCTCGACCGGCGGCGCGGCCAGCGGCACCTGCTGGGCGTGCTGGACCTGCTGGAGGTCCTGCGCCTGCGGCAGCTGCTGCCCGTCCACGAGCGGAACGCCCGCGGCCGCCGGAGCGACCGGCGCCACCGGGGCGGCCTGCGGCGCGGCGGCGGGAGCCGGGGCGGCGGCCTCGGCCATCGGCGGACGGCCGACCACCGGGATGCCGACCACCGGGATGCCGTGCGCCGGCGTGCCGCCCTGCGAGGGGCCGCGGTCGGCCAGCGAACGGACCGGCACCTGGCCGGTCATCAGCGACGGGTCCGGGATCGGCGGACCGGCGTGCAGCGGCCGACGCGGCTGCTGAGCCTGCGTCACCGGCTGCTGCGGCTGCATCTGGACGGGCTGCTGCGGAAGGCCGTGCTCGGCGCCGAGCACCGGCGGGTCCACCGGCGGCCAGGACGGCTCGACCGGCATGCCGTCCTGCTGCGGCGCGAGCGGCACCTGCTCGGCCGGGACGGCCGCGAGCGGCTCGCCCCAGGAGCCCTGCGGGCCCGGCATCAGCAGCACGTCGTCATCGTCGTCCAGGCCGTCCGGCGTGTCAGGCTGGTCGAGGAAGTGGAAGGCCGGGCGCGGGGCGCCCTGGTCGACGGCCCAGCCCTCGCCGGGGAGGCCCGGCTGGGGCACTCCGGGAACGCCGTAGCCGTGCTGGCCCTGCGGCGGGATGACGCCCGCGCCGGGGGGCACCGCGCCGGGGACACCGCCGATCGGGGCCGCCGGGTTCGGGATCGCACCGCCGTCCGTCGCGACGCCCTGCAGGGGTGCAACGCCCGCGACGCCCTCCGGTCCGCCGAGCGGGTCCGGCCCGGCGTGCAGGTGCTCCGGCAGTCCCTCGCCCGGGACGTGGCCGCCATCGGTCATTGTCAAAGCTCCTTCCAGGCCGCTGCCGCGCCCTCGGCGACACGATCACCGATCGCAGCGCCCATCCGCACGGGCCGAACCAGCACCGGCCCGCCCCTAACCACACGCGGCCGCCGCGCCGTGGCGCTGCGGCCCAAGTCCATCCGGCGCACTGCGGCACCCCGGCCCGGCGTACCGCCCGCACGGGGCGGCACATCGTCTGAAACAACGACAACCCGGAGCAACCGGCACGACCGCACCGGACCCTACGGCATTCTCCAGGTCCGGCACGAGGCCCGTCGAATTGCCCACACTCCGAGCGGAATCGGATTGCACCGCGTCAAAAAGGTGACAAACCGACCGAATCGGGTGGGTCGCCGACCGATGTGGCCGTCCAGGACGTCACACTACCGGCACGGCGCGGTCACCTCTCGAATCGGTGTCCGGATGCGACCTGGATCACCGTCGACGCCACCGGAAGGCCCCGGCGCGCGCCCACGGCCTTCACACGATCTGCTCACCCCAGAGCACCAGTGCGCCGGTTCCACCCGCCCCCAACGTCAGCCCGTCGTCCTCCCCCACCGGCCGCAACGGGGTCGACTGGAGCAGCGCGCCGTCGGCCCGGTAGCCGGCCCCGGCGATCGCCCGGCGGACCTCCTCCGCCTCGGCGAACGTCCGGGGCAGCGCGACGAACCGTTCCGGCCGGCGGGCCAGTACGGCGCGCACCACGTCGAGGCCGCCGGACTCCACCACCGCCGCGTCCGGCTCCGGGAGGCCGCCCAGCACCTCGGGGCCGCTCCCGTACACGGCCTCCACCTCGACGCCGTAGCGGCGGGCGTTGACGGTCAGCCGGGCGCAGGCCGAGCGGGAGCCCTCGACCGCGACCACGGCGGCGCCGAACCGGGCGGCCTCCACCGCGAGGGCGCCGCTGCCGGCGCCGACCGACCAGACCAAGTCCCCGGGGCGTGCCCCCAGACGGGCCAGGACCAGGGCGCGCACATGGGCGGGGAGCGCCTCCGGTGCGCCCGGTTCGCCCTCCGTGCGCCCGGCGCCCGCGTAGGCGTCACCGGGGAGCGCCCAGCCGCGGTCCGCGCCGGGGTAGCCGACCGGGCGCCCGGCGAGCCAGCCGGCCGCCTCGTCCACGGTGGCGGCCTGGGCGCCGCCGCCGATCACCAGCACCACGTTGGGGTCGCGCCACACGTGGTCGGCGATCCGGTCGGAGGTGAGGACGGTGACGTCCTCGTCCGGGGTGCCGAGGGCCTCGCAGACCACGAAGGTCCGGTGCACCCCGCGCAGCATCAGGGCGAGTTCGGCGGGCCCGGCGCCCGGCGCGGTGAGCACCGCGACCTTGGGGTGGGCCCGGCAGATGTTGGCCGCGCGGCGCAGCCGTCCGCCGTGGACGCTGACCACCTGGGCGTCCTCCCAGGGCATGCCGGCCCGGGCGAAGGCCGCGGCCACCGAGGAGACGGCGGGCAGCACCTCCAGTTCGAGGCCGTACTCGGGGCGGCGCAGGGTGCGCACCACCCCGAAGAAGCCCGGGTCGCCCTCGGCGACCACGACGGCGGCGCCGCGGTGCTCGGCGATCCGGCGGGCGGCCTGCCGGACGTTGCCGAGGGTGATCCGCTCGGCGGACTCCGGCACCGGGAGGGCGCTCAGTTGGTAGGGGGCTCCGGCCACCAGGGTCGCCGCGGCCAGGGCCGCGCCGGCGGCCTCGGTCAGCGGTGTGCCGTCCCACCCGATGACCGTGATCCGGTCAGCCATCTGCGGCCGTTCTCCCTCGCCTCGGTGCGCCACTCGATCCGCCGTCGTGCGGTGCCGGTCCAGAGGCTACCGGGTGCGGTACCCCGGAACCCGACATCTCGCACACATGTCCGCGCCGGCCCCGGGCCCGCCGGGCTCAGTCGCGCAGCACGTAGCGGTCGTCGCGGTGCCAGCCCTGGTGGTGCGGCTCGGGCGACTCCAGGTCCTCCGGGAGCAGGCTCCACAGGATGAGGTCGCTGCGGCTCTCCGCCCCGGCCCGGCGGCCGGAGGCCTCCCCCACCGACTCGCCGGACTCCCCCCGGACTATCCAGGCGCTGCGCAGGACGCCCTCGCTGATGCCGCCGACCTTCTGGGCGACCTGCTGGGCGGCGGTGTTCCCGGCGGCGGTGCGCAGCTCCAGGCGCAGGAAGCCGCGGTCCTCGAACAGCCACTGGGCGACGCCGAGGACGGCCTCCGGGGCGTAGCCCTCGCCGCGCGCCCAGACGGCGGTGACGTAGGAGATCTCGGTGCTGCGCAGCCGCCAGTCGGTGTTGCGCAGTTCGACCAGGCCGACCAGGCGCTGGGTCAGGTTCTCGGTGACGGCGAAGACGATGCCGCGCCCGGCGGCCCGGTGGGCGGGGGCGAGGGTGCGGGCGAGTTCGGCCGCGTACTCCTCGGTGAAGGGGTGCGGCAGGTCCGTCCAGGCGAGGACGAGGTCGTCGGCCATCATCGTGGCCAGTCCGGGGGCGTCGTCCTCCGCAAGGGGTCGCAGCAGCAGCCGTTCGGTGCTGATGGCGGTCTCGGGGAAGCTCGCTGCCATGCCGTCTCTCCTCGCCGGGTCGTGAACACAACACCGTACGCCTCCGTCGTGCCCCGGGTGCCACTCGGTGCGCTGCCCGCACGACGGTACGTCAGAACGCGGCCGACCGTGGCGTCCCTGCCGCATACTGCCCGACCGGGCCCCCGCCGAGGTGCGGCGGGGGCCCGGTCGGGATCAGGGCGTCGAGCGGGTCGCGGCTCAGAAGGCCGGGGTGACCGAGCCCTGGAAGGTGTCGTCGATGTACTTCTTGACCTCGTCGGAGTGCAGCAGCTCGGCCAGCTTCTTGACCCGCGGGTCGTTCTCCTTGCCCTTCTTGACGGCGAGGATGTTGGCGTACGGGTTGCCCTCGGCCTTCTCCAGCACCAGGGCGTCGGTGGCCGGCTTCAGGCCGGAATCGATCGCGTAGTTGCCGTTGATGACGGCGGCGTCGAGGTCGGCGACGGAGCGGGGCAGCTGGGCGGCCTCCAGCTCCTTCCACTTGAAGTTCTTCGGGTTGCCGGTCACGTCGGCCGGGGTGGCGGTGGTGGTGACGCCGTCCTTGAGGGTGATCAGCTTGTTGTCGGCGAGCAGCTTGAGCGCGCGACCCTCGTTGGTGGCGTCGTTCGGCAGACCGATGGTGGCGCCGTCCGGCAGGTCGGTGACCGCCTTGACCTTCTTGGAGTAGACGCCCAGCGGCTCCAGGTGCACCGGCTCGACCGACACGATGTCCGTACCGCGCTTCTTGTTGAAGTCCTCCAGGTACGGGACGTGCTGGAAGAAGTTGGCGTCGGCCGAACCGTCCTGCACCGCCGTGTTGGGGGTCACGTAGTCGGTGACCTCCTTGATGTCGAGCTTGAGGCCCGCCTTCTCCGCGAGGTTGTCCTTGACGTACTTCAGGATCTGGCCGTGCGGGGTGGGGCTGGCCACGACCTTCAGCGGCGCGTTCGCGTCCGAGGAGGAAGAGGACCCGGAGCTGCCGCAGGCGGCGAGCGAGAGGGCGACGCCGGCGGTGGCGAGGATGCTGGTGACCTTCAGAACGTTGCGCACGAAAAGTGCCTTTCTGCGTGGAACGGGGAGCCGCGTCCGGGGTCGGACGGGGGAGGTCTAGGAAGCGACGAGGTCCTCGTCGGGAGCCGTCGGGGTGCGGCGGAGCAGCCGGGTCCGGCCGCCGGCGCGGCCCCGGTGGGCGAGCCGCTGGACGGCGTAGTCGCCGATCAGCTGGACGGCGGTGACGATGATCACCAGCTCGGCCACGATGACCCACATGAAGGTGGTCTCGAAGCGCTGGTAGCCGTAGTTGACGGCGAGGGTGCCGAGCCCGCCGCCGCCGACCGTGCCGGCCATCGCGGAGTAGCTGATCAGGGTGATGACCGTGGTGGTGACCGAGGCCACGATGCCGGGCAGGGCTTCGGGCAGCAGGGTCTTGCGGACGATCGTCCAGGTGCTGCCGCCCATCGACTGGACCGCCTCGACCAGGCCCCGGTCGACCTCGCGGACGGAGGTCTCGACCAGGCGGGCGAAGAACGGGATGGCGCCGATGGTGAGCGGCACCGTCGCCGCCTGCCAGCCGATGGAGGTGCCGACCAGCCAGCGGGTGAAGGAGATCAGCGCGATCATCAGGATGATGAACGGCACCGAACGGGCGAGGTTCACCACGAAGCCGATGGTCTTGTTGACGGCCCGGTTGGCCAGCAGGCCGCCCTTGTCGGTGAGCACCAGCAGCACGCCCAGCGGCAGGCCGAGCAGCACGGTGACGACCGCGGACACCCCGACCATCTGGAAGGTCTCCTGCGTGGCGGGCCCCATCAGGGCCCACATCTCGTCCCAGGTCATGCCACCGCTCCCTTCGCCGCACCGATGCCGTCCGAATCGAGGAGGGCCACCTGAAGGCCCTGCTCGCGCAGGTAGCCGATCGGCACCACGTTGTCCTGGTGGCTGCCGGGCAGCTCGACCCTCATCCGGCCGACCAGCCGGCCGGCGATGGTCTCCACCGCGGCGCCGAGGATGTTGATGTCGATCTGGTACGTGCGGGCGAGCTGGGAGACGAACGGCTGGGCCGAGCTGTCGCCCTGGAAGGTGATCTCCAGCACGGTGGAGCCGGGGTGGCCGGTGCCGAACTCGCTGAGCGGGAACAGCTCGCGGGCGAGCTCGGAGCCGGGCTTGGCGAGCAGGTCGGTGAGCTCGCCGGACTCGACCACCCGGCCGCCGCGCATCAGGGCGGCGGAGTCGCAGACGGACTTGATGACGTCCATCTCGTGGGTGATCAGCAGGACGGTGAGGCCCAGCTGCTGGTTGAGGTCGCGCAGCAGCTTGAGGATCGAGCGGGTGGTCTCCGGGTCGAGCGCCGAGGTGGCCTCGTCGGAGAGCAGCACCTTGGGGTCGCCGGCCAGCGCCCGGGCGATGCCGACGCGCTGCTTCTGGCCGCCGGAGAGCTGGTTGGGGTAACTGCGGGCCTTGTCGCCGAGGCCGACCAGGTCGAGCAGCTCGGCGGCCTTGCGGCGGCGCTCGGTGCGGTCCAGGCCGATGATCTCCAGGGGGAGCTCGACGTTCTGCTGGACGGTCCGCGAGGAGAGCAGGTTGAAGTGCTGGAAGACCATGCCGATCCGGCGGCGGGCCTCGCGCAGCTCCTTGCCGGCCCGGTTCTCGCCACCGGCCAGCGCGGTGAGCTCGACGCCGTCCACGGTGACCGTGCCGGAGGACGGGCGCTCCAGCATGTTCACGCAGCGGATGAGGGTGGACTTGCCGGCACCGCTGGTGCCGACGACTCCGTAGACCTCGCCCGGGCGGACGTGCAGGTCGACGCCGGCGAGGGCGGTCACCTCGCGGCCTCGGGAACGGTAGACCTTCGTCAGGTCCGTGGTGGTGATCACAGCGGCTTTCCGTGGGTCGGGGGCGGGCGGCGCGGATCGGCCGCCCGACCCGGTCGGGGGTCGGCGGGGCGACGTCGCGGCACTGCGCCAGGAGGGTCCGGACCTGGCGTCCCCTGATCGTGGCCGCTGGACGTCGGGGCCGCGCGATGGCGTGGTCCTGACGAGTCACGGCGTCCGCGCGAGTGCGGGCACGACGGGGGAAGGGGTCCGGGAGGAGGGGCGCGCTCGCACGGGGCCGGAGCGACGCCGGAGTCTCGCTTCGGGGCGCGAGGGGGAGGCGCCCTCAGGGGGCGCCGGGGGCGGTGGCCCTCAGCAGTGACACATTCGACGACACATGGCACGCTCACCTGCCGGCAGGGTGCCGGTGGGGGTCCAGTTCGTCGTCGCAGTCATGTGAGCCAGTAAAACAGATGGGTCGAATTCCGCCCAATAATTTCGCAACGCTGTCCGCAATGCGGACATGCACCGCTGCGACCTGCACGGATACGACTCGGCGCCGCCACCGGTGATCCGGATGGTGGCGGCGCCGGAAAGCGTGCGGCGGGGGCGGCGGGCTCAGGCCGTGGCGGCGAGCGGCGGCACGGCGGACTTCTCCAGGTGGACGAAGCTCAGCCGGTTGCTGACCTGCTCGACCCGGGTCTGCCGGTAGCCCTGCCGGGCGTACAGCCGCAGGTTGCCGAGGCTGCGGTGGCCGGTGAAAAGCCGGTAGACGCTCACCGGGCCGTCCTGGGCCATCCGGCGCTCCAGCGCGTCCATCAGGCGGCCGCCGAGGCCGTGGCGCTGCATCCGCGGATGGACGACCAGACGCCCTATCCGGCCGACGCCGTCGGCGCCGACGTGGCCGCGGACGGTGCCGACCACCTCGCCGCCCAGCCGGGCGACCAGGAAGTGCTGCTCGGACAGTTCGGCGCGCAGGCTCTCCAGGCTCTGCGTCAGGGGCTCGATCGCCCAGTCGCCGTACAGCTCGGCCTCGGACTGGTAGCCGAGGTACTGGAGCTTGAGGATCTGCTCCGCGTCCTCGACCTCAGCAGCCGAGATGATCACGCTCATGCCCATGTGGAGGGGCCTCCCCAGTCGTCGTGCCCGGCGCGCAGAGGGTGGCGCGCTCACGCTCAGTATCCGAGCGATCGCGCCACCGTCAAGAGCTGCGTTCGCCAGCGCTCTACCCGGGTGTCAGCTCCGCTCAACCTTCGTGGGGGCGGACGTGAGCAGGGTCACCACCCGTGCCGCCCGGTTTCCGTCCGGTCGCACGGGCTCGCGCTCGGGGCTCGCGCTCAGGGGTAGCGCTCCGCGTGGAGCAGCATCCGCAGGCAGGCCAGGCAGCGCGAGCGGGTGGGGCCGATCGAGCCGCGCGGCATGCCGAGCCGCTCCGAGAGCTCACGGTACGTGGGCGGCGGGTCCTCGGCGAGCGCGGCGATCAGCTGCGGGCAGCGGCCGGGCAGGGCGGCGACGGTCTCGCGGACCACGCGGCGGCGGTGTTCGGCGAGGTACACGTCCTCGGCGGAGGGGACGGCGGGTGGGAGGGGGGTGCACACACCGTGCATGACGGCCCGGGGCGGGGCCGGTTACGCCCGGGCCGGGGCGCGGACGCGGGAGGGGCGCGCCGGTCTCACCGCCGCGCCCCTCCCCCGTCGCGCCGGGGATCGATCCCGGCCGTGGCGGGGACCGAGCCCGAAGGCGTCGGGGACCGATCCCGAAGGCGTCGGGGACCGGTCCCGAAGGCGTCGGGCACCGGTCCCCGGCCGCGCCGAGGACCGGCCTCCCGTCAGCGGACCGACCCGCTGCGCAGGAGTCAGCCCTGCGCCCACTCCTGCTGCCGCGCCAGGTCCGCCTTCACCTCGGCGAGCTGGACCGCGACCGCCGAGGGGGCCGTTCCACCGCGCCCGCTGCGGGCGGCGATGGCGCCGTGGACGCTGAGCACCGAACGCACCTCGGGCGTCAGGTGCTCCGAGATCGCGGCGAACTGGGCGTCCGTCAGGTCGGACAGCTCGATGCCCTCGGCCTCGCAGACCTTGACGCAGGCGCCTGCCACCTCGTGCGCGACCCGGAACGGCACTCCCTGCTTGACCAGCCACTCGGCGATGTCGGTGGCGAGCGAGAAGCCGGCCGGGGCCAGCTCCTCCAGCCGCTCCCGGTGCACGGTGAGGGTGGCCATCATCCCGGTGAAGGCCGGCAGCAGCACCTCCAGCGTGTCGCAGGAGTCGAAGACCGGCTCCTTGTCCTCCTGGAGGTCCCGGTTGTAGGCGAGCGGCAGCGCCTTGAGGGTGGCCAGCAGGCCGGTCAGGTTGCCGATCAGCCGGCCGGACTTGCCGCGGGCGAGCTCGGCGATGTCCGGGTTCTTCTTCTGCGGCATGATCGAGGAGCCGGTGGAGAAGGCGTCGTGCAGGGTGATGAAGCCGAACTCCTTGGTGTTCCAGATGATCACCTCCTCCGCGATCCGGGAGAGGTTGATCCCGATCATCGCGGTCACGAAGGCGAACTCGGCGACGAAGTCGCGCGAGGCGGTGCCGTCGATGGAGTTGCCGACCGAGCCGCCCTCGAAGCCGAGGTCGGCGGCGACGGCCTGCGGGTCGAGGCCGAGCGAGGAGCCGGCCAGCGCGCCGGAGCCGTACGGCGAGACGGCGGTGCGGGCGTCCCACTGGCGCAGCCGCTCGGCGTCCCGGCCGAGGGCCTGCACGTGCGCGAGGACGTGGTGGGCGAAGAGCACCGGCTGGGCGTGCTGGAGGTGGGTGCGGCCCGGCATCGCGGTGTCCGGGTGCGCCTCGGCGAGGCCGACGAGGGCCTGCTGGAGGTCGAGCAGCAGGCCGCCGATGGTCTTCGCGTGGTCCCGCAGGTACATCCGGAACAGGGTGGCGATCTGGTCGTTGCGCGAGCGCCCGGCCCGCAGCTTGCCGCCGAGGTCGGGGCCGAGGCGCTCCAGCAGTCCGCGCTCCAGGGCGGTGTGCACGTCCTCGTCGGCGACGGTGCCGGTGAAGGTGCCCTCCTGGACGTCGGCGAGCAGCCGGTCCAGGCCGTCCAGCATGCCGGCCAGCTCCTCGTCGGAGAGCAGGCCCGCCTTGTGCAGGACCCGGGCGTGGGCCTTGGAGCCGGCGATGTCGTACGGCGCGAGGCGCCAGTCGAAGTGGACCGAGGCCGAGAGCCTGGCCAGCGCCTCGGACGGGCCGTCGGCGAAGCGCGCACCCCAGAGGCGGACGTCGGAGGACTGCTCGGCGGTCATCGCGTGGCTCCTTCATGCATGTGCAGTGGATGGCATAAGTATGCACGAGGGTGCATGAAACACAAAACCCCGGTCGAAGGGGTTCCTTCGACCGGGGTCCGGGATGCCCGGGCCCTACTGGGCCTTCGCCTGGGCGAGTTGCATGAGGTGGTCGGCGAGCGCCTGGCCACCGGCCGGATCACGGCTGATCAGCAGCACGGTGTCGTCGCCGGCGATGGTGCCGATGATCTCGAAGACCTCGGCCTGGTCGATCGCCGAGGCCAGGAACTGGGCGGCGCCCGGCGGGGTGCGCAGCACCACCAGGTTGCCGGAGGCCGTCGCGGAGACCATGAGCTCGCCGGCCAGCCGGGCCATCCGGCCCTCGCTGGCCGACTCCCCCATCGGCGCGCGCGGCGTGCGGTCGCCGCCCTCGGCCGGGACGGCGTAGATCAGCGCGCCGTCCCGATTGCGGATCTTGACCGCGCCCAACTCGTCCAGGTCCCGGGAGAGGGTGGCCTGGGTGACCACGAGTCCGTCGTCGGCGAGCAGCTTGGCGAGCTGGCTCTGCGAACGCACGGGCTGGCGGGTGAGCAGGTCCACGATCCGCCGGTGGCGCGCGGTGCGGGTCTGCGGGACCTGCGGCGTCGGGCCGGTGGCGGACGGGCCGGAGTGGGAAGCGGTCATGTGATTATTCTCCCGGACGACGGTCAACTCGCATCGGCCGGGGCGCCCTCGCGCACCGTCCGGAGGATGTCCGGCAACGCGGCCAGGAAGGCGTCCGCCTCCTGCTCGGTCAGCACCAGCGGCGGGGCCAGCCGGACGGCGTCCGCAACGGCCGCGTTGACCAGGAAGCCCGCCTCCTGCGCGGCGGCCTGGACCCGGGCCGCGACCGGCTCGGTGAGCACGATGCCCAGCAGCAGGCCCGCCCCGCGCACGTGCGAGACCAGCGGGTCGCCGAGCGCCTCCACACCGTGCCGCAGCCGCTCGCCCAGCTTGCGGGTGTGCTCCAGCAGGCCCTCCGACTCGATGGTGTCCAGCACCGCGAGCCCGGCCGCGGCGGCCACCGGGTTGCCGCCGAAGGTGGTGCCGTGCTGGCCCGGGGTGAGCAGGTCGGCGGCCGGCCCGAAGGCGAGCACCGCGCCCATCGGCAGACCGCCGCCGAGCGCCTTGGCCAGGGTGACGACGTCCGGCTCCACGCCCTCGTGGGCCTGGTGGGCGAACCAGTGGCCGGTGCGGCCGACACCGGTCTGGATCTCGTCCAGGACCAGCAGGGTGCCGGTGGCCCGGGTGATCTCGCGCGCCGCCCGCAGGTAGCCCTCGGGCAGCGGGACGGCGCCGTTCTCGCCCTGGATCGGCTCCAGGAAGACGGCGGCGGTCTCGGTGGTGACGGCCGCGCGCAGCGCCTCGACGTCGCCGAACGGGACGTGGGTGACGTCGCCGGGCAGCGGGCGGAACGGGTCCTGCTTGGCGGGCTGGCCGGTGAGCGCCAGGGCGCCCATGGTGCGGCCGTGGAAGCCGCCCTGGAGGGCGACCAGGTGGGTGCGGCCGGTCCGCCGGCTGATCTTGAAGGCGGCCTCGTTGGCCTCGGCGCCGGAGTTGCAGAAGAACACCCGGCCGCCCGGGCGGCCGTCCAGCTGCAGCAGCCGCTCGGCGAGGGCGATGGTGGGCTCGGCCATGAAGAGGTTGGAGACGTGGCCGAGGGTGGCGATCTGCCGGCTCACGGCCTCGACGACGGCGGGGTGGGCGGTACCCAGGGCGTTGACGGCGATGCCGCCGAGCAGGTCGGTGTACTCCTTGCCGTCGGCGTCCCAGAGCTTGCTGCCCTCGCCGCGCACCAACGGGATGCGGGGGGTGCCGTAGTTGTCGGTGAAGGAGTGCTGCCACCGGTCGGCGAGCTGCTCGTTGTGCGTCGCGCCGGCCGTACCGGCCGTGCCGGTGCTCTCGGTGCTCGCGGTGTTGTCGGTCCCGCCGGTCATGCCAGTCCCCCGGTCACGGTCGCTTCGTCGTCCGGCACGACCATCGTGCCGATGCCCTCGTCGGTGAAGATCTCCAGCAGCAGGCTGTGCTGGACCCGGCCGTCCAGCACGCGGGCGGTGCCCACGCCGGAGCGGACGGCGCGCAGGCAGCCCTCCATCTTGGGGAGCATGCCGGTGGCCAGGCCGGGCAGCAGTTCCTCCAGCTCGCTCGCGGTGAGCTGGCTGATCACGTCGTCGGAGTTCGGCCAGTCCTTGTAGAGGCCCTCGACGTCGGTGAGGACGACGAGCATCTCGGCGCCGAGCGCGACCGCGAGGGCGGCGGCGGCGGTGTCGGCGTTGATGTTGTAGACGTGGCCGTCGGTGCCGCGGGCGATCGAGGAGATGACCGGGATGCGGCCGTCGGCGATCATCGCCTTCACCGCGCCGGCCTCGATGTTGACGATGTCGCCGACCAGGCCGATGTCGACCTGCTCGCCGTCCACCACCGCGTAGCGCTTGACCGCCGTCATGGTGTGGGCGTCCTCGCCGGTCATGCCGACCGCGAACGGGCCGTGCTCGTTGAGCAGGCCGACCAGCTCGCGCTGCACCTGGCCGGCCAGCACCATCCGGACCACGTCCATGGTCTCCGGAGTGGTGACCCGCAGGCCGTTGGTGAAGCTCGACTCCAGGCCCAGCCGGTCGAGTTGGGCGCTGATCTGGGGGCCGCCGCCGTGGACCACGACGGGGTGCAGGCCGGCGTAGCGCAGGAAGACGACGTCCTGGGCGAAGGCGGCCTTGAGGCTGTCGTCCACCATCGCGTTGCCGCCGAACTTGATCACGACGGTCTTGCCGTGGAAGCGCTCCAGCCACGGCAGCGCCTCGATCAGCGTCATGGCCTTGGGCAACGCGGTGTTGTTGCGGGCCTGTTCGCCCTTGGGTGCGATCTGCACGGGATTCCCTCGTCGATGGGGGTCCCCCCGGCCGCAGGCTGGGGGAGAATGTCGCGGATCAGGTGTCGCGGATCAGGTGTCGCGGATCAGGGTGCCGCGGACCTGTCGCGGACCTGTCGCGGACCTGTCGCGGATCAGCGGATCAGGTGTCGCGGATCAGGGTGCCGCGGACGAAGTGACGCGGATCAGGTCGAGTAGGCGCTGTTCTCGTGAACGTAGTCGGCCGTCAGGTCGTTGGTCCACAGCGTGGCGCCCGCCGTCCCGGCGTTGAGGTTCGCGGTGATGACGACCTCGCGGCCCTTCATGTCCACCAGGTCGCGGTCCTCGCCCACGCCGCCCGCCTTGCAGACCCAGACGCCGTTGATGGCGACGTCCAGCTCGTTCGGGTCGAAGGCGGCGGCGGTGGTGCCGATCGCGGCCAGCACCCGGCCCCAGTTGGGGTCCTCGCCGTGGATGGCGCACTTGAGCAGGTTGTTGCGGCTGATCGTCCGGGCGACCTCGACCGCCTCGTCCTCGGTGGCGGCGCCGGTGACGTCGATCCGGATCTCCTTGCTCGCGCCCTCCGCGTCGCCGATCAGCTGGCGGGCCAGGTCGGCGCTGACGGTGCGGACGGCCTCGGCGAACTCGGCCTGCTCCGGGACGACACCGGAGGCGGCGGAGGCGAGCAGCAGCACGGTGTCGTTGGTCGACATGCAGCCGTCGGAGTCGATCCGGTCGAAGGTGGTGCGGGTGGCGCCGCGCAGTGCGGCGTCCAGGGCGGCGCTGTCCAGATCGGCGTCGGTGGTGAGGACGACCAGCATGGTGGCGAGGCTCGGGGCGAGCATGCCCGCGCCCTTGGCCATGCCGCCGACGGTCCAGCCGGCCGGGCTGGTGTACTGGGCGGTCTTGTGCACCGTGTCGGTGGTCTTGATGGCGATCGCGGCGTCCTCGCCACCGGTCTCGCCGAGCTCGGCGGCGGCCAGGGTGACGCCGGGCAGCAGGAGGTCCATCGGCAGCCGTACGCCGATCAGGCCGGTGGAGGCGACGGCGACCTCGCCGGCGTTGAGCTCCAGCTCCGCGGCGACCTTCTCCGCGGTGGCGTGGGTGTCCTGGAAGCCGAGCGGGCCGGTGCAGGCGTTGGCGCCACCGGAGTTGAGGACGACGGCGGAGACCCGGCCGCCCTTGAGGACCTGCTCGGACCAGAGCACCGGCGCGGCCTTGACCCGGTTGGCGGTGAAGACGCCGGCGGCCGCGAGCGAGGGGCCGTCGTTGACCACCAGGGCGAGGTCGGGGGTGCCGGAGGCCTTGATGCCGGCGGTCACACCGGCGGCGCGGAAGCCCTTGGCCGCCGTCACTCCGACGTTCGTGGTCGTGCTCACGGTGCGACTCCGTTCACGGGAAGGCCGAGCTCCTCGGGCAGGCCGAGGGCGATGTTCATGCTCTGCACCGCGCCGCCGGCGGTGCCCTTGACCAGGTTGTCGATCGCGCTGATCGCGATGATCCGCCCGGCGGCGGCGTCCAGGGCGACCTGGACCAGGGCGGTGTTGGCGCCGTAGACGCTGCTGGTCTGCGGCCACTGCCCCTCGGGCAGCAGGTGGACGAAGGGCTCGTCCGCGAACGCCTCGGCGTAGGCGGCGCGCAGGCTCTGCGCCGTCACCCCCGGCCTGGCCTTGGCCGAGCAGGTGGCGAGGATGCCGCGCGGCATCGGGACGAGGGTGGGGGTGAAGGAGACGGTGACCGGCTCGCCCGCGAGCGGGGTGAGGTTCTGCGCCATCTCCGGGGTGTGCCGGTGGACGCCGCCGACGCCGTACGGGCTGACGCTGCCCATCACCTCGCTGCCCAGCAGGTGCGGCTTGGCGGCCTTGCCGGCGCCGGAGGTGCCGGAGGCGGCGACCACCACGGCCTCCGGCTCGGCGAGTTGTGCGGCGTACGCGGGGAACAGCGCCAGGGAGACGGCCGTCGGGTAGCAGCCGGGCACGGCGATCCGGTTGCTGCCCTTCAACGCGGCACGGTGGCCGGGGAGTTCGGGCAGGCCGTAGGGCCAGGTGCCGGCGTGCGCGGAGCCGTAGAACTGTTCCCAGTCGGCGGCGGCCTTGAGCCGGAAGTCGGCGCCGCAGTCGATCACCAGGACGTTCGGGCCGAGCTCCTCGGCGACGGCGGCGGACTGGCCGTGCGGCAGCGCCAGGAAGACCACGTCGTGGTCGGCCAGCACCTCGGGGGTGGTGGCTTCGAGCACGCGGTCGGCGAGCGGGAGGAGGTGGGGCTGGAGCGCGCCCAGTCGGGTGCCCGCGTTCGAGCCGCCGGTCAGCGCCCCGATCTCCACCTCGGGGTGGCCGAGCAGCAGGCGCAGCACCTCACCGCCCGCGTAACCGCTCGCGCCGGCGACGGCGACTCGCAATGCCATGGCGTTCCTCCTTCGTCTTGGCATGAATATACGCGTGGCGGAAAATTCATGCAAGGAGTATGTGCCGGAACCCCGCCGGGGCGGGGCGGCGGAGTCAGCGCTTGACGGCCCGCAGCACCACGAACTTGGGGTTCCCGTCGACGAGTCGGCAGTTGCCGAAGAGGCGGCGCAGCTTGACGTGGTAGCCGAGGTGGCGGTTGCCGACCACCCAGAGTTCCCCGCCCGGCCGCAGCGCCCGCTTGGCGCCGGTGAACATCCGCCAGGCGGTGGCGTCGGTGGTGGCCTGGTGGGAGTGGAACGGCGGGTTGTTGAGCACCAGGTCCACCGAGCCGGCGGCGATCACGTCCGGCGCCAGGGCGTCGGCGGTCAGGAACTCGGCCGGGGCGTCCGGGCCCAGGTTGCCGCGGAAGGTCTCCTCGGCGGAGGCCACCGCCTGGTGCGACTCGTCCACGAAGACCAGCTCCGCGCCGGACCCGGCCAGCGCGGCGGCCGTACCGACCACGCCGTTGCCGCAGCCGAGGTCCACCACCCGGGCGCCGGGGGCGGGGACGGGCAGGTGGGCCAGGAAGAAGCGGGTGCCGATGTCCAGCCGGTCGGCGCAGAAGGTGCCCGCGTGGTTGACGACCGTACGGCCGGAGGCGGCACCGATGTCCGACGGCAGCGCGTAGCGGTGCGGCCACGGGTTGGGGCCGGGATCCAGCGTCCGGTCCGGGGTGCAGAGGATCAGCCGGGCCTTGCGGACGGCCAGCGAGGTGCGGGTCGGGCCGAGGATCCGCTCGAAGAGCTGGAGCGTGGAGGTGTGGATCTCGGTGACCATGCCGGCGCCGATCACCACGGTGCCCTCGTGGAGCGCCGGGGCGAGCCGGTGCAGCTGGTCCTCCAGCAGGGCCAGGCTCTTGGGGACGCGCACCAGCAGCACGTCGATCCGCTCCGGCGGGGCGTCCCGGGTGGTGAGCAGCCGGGCCTCGTCGACGGCGGCGCCGGCCCGGGCCAGATTGGCCAGGGTGGCCTGCCGGCCGAGGTGGGAGTCGGCGATCTGGACCGGCCGGTACCCGGCGAGCGCGGTGGTCAGCGCGCCCCAGCGGTCGCCGAGGACGGCGACCGTGCGGCCGGCCAGCTCGGTCGCGGCGCCGGCCGCGCTGTCGGTCTCGCCCGCGAGGTGGCGCAGCAGGTACTCGTCGGCGGCGTCCCAGGCCCGCAGCCGCTCGCGCGGGTCCACGGGGAAGCGGGTGAGCTCGAAGGCGCCCCACGGGGTGGCGAAGGGGGTTTCCGGCGGGGTCGCGGCGCGCGTGGTCTGGGGATTCATCGTGTTCTCAGGCTATCCGACGGCCCCCGGGAGCGATTACGGACGGATACTGGAAGAGCCCGACCGAGAGGGGTGAGGGCGATGGAGTGGAGACTCGAAGTCGTGGTGGTCCCGGTGTCGGACGTGGACCGCGCGAAGCTCTTCTACGAGGAGCGGGCCGGGTTCACCGTCGACCACGACACCCTGCTGCGGGACGGGACCCGGGTGGTCCAGCTGACTCCGCCCGGCTCGCCCTGCTCCATCGTGGTGGGCAACGGGGTGATCGACTCGCCGCCCGGATCGGTCAAGGGCCTCCAGCTGGTGGTGCGGGACATCGAGAAGGCGCACGCCGAACTGGCGGCGCGGGGCGTGGAGGTCAGCCCGGTCCAGCACTTCGTGGCGGGGGGCCGGGTGGACGGGCACGGCGAGGCGTGGAACAACTTCGTGTTCTTCAACGACCCGGACGGGAACGGCTGGGCGGTCCAGGAGGCGCCGCCCGCCGCGTAGCGCGGAGCGGCGGCCGGCCTTGGGTAGGCTCCGGGGATGGCTGAACACGAGGGAAGCGTGCGGGTGGACAGCTGGATCTGGTCGGTCCGGCTGGTCAAGACGCGGGCGCTGGCGGCGGCCGCCTGCCGGGCCGGTCACGTCAAGGTGAACGGCGAGCGGGCCAAACCGGCCCAGTCGCTGAAGCCCGGGGACGAGGTGCGGGTCCGCGAGGAGGGCTACGAACGCGTCGTCGTGGTGCAGAAGCTGATCCGCAAGCGGGTCGGCGCCGAGGTCGCGGCGCAGTGCCTGGTCGACAACAGCCCGCCGCGGCCGCCGCGCGAGTTCGTCGCGGCGGCCGGGACGCGGGACCGGGGAGCCGGGCGGCCGACCAAGCGGGAGCGCCGCGAGCTGGACCAGCTGCGCGGGCAGTGAGCGGTACGGGGACCGGGCCGTACGGGCACCGCGCCGTCCGGACACCGGGCCGTACTGGGACCGGGCCGTCCGGGAACTGCGCCGCGCGGGCACGGAGAGGTACGGGGGCCGCTACACGGCCGCGGTGGCGAGCACCTTGGCGAGGAAGCCGCCCAGGTTGCCCACCGTACGGTCGATCTGCAGCTCCAGCGGCAGCGACTCGTCGGGCCGGGTGACCAGGGTGGACTTCTTCAGCCCGCGCACGTAGAGCGAGCAGGCGAGGTCGGCGCAGATGTAGGTGCCGACGGTGTTGCCCTCGCGCCCGGCCGCCCCCGCCCGGCGGGCGGCGAGCAGCGCGACCCCCGACCCGGCGTGCGCGGTGATGCACAGCGAGCACACGTTGGTCTTGGTCAGGCTGCGCCGGATCACCGGCGAGCGCAGCGTCACGCCGACGAGCTCGCCCTCGTACGGTGCCACCAGGTACGCCCGGTCGGGCGCGCCCTGGTCCCGCCAGCCGAGGAAGTCCAGGTGCTCCCAGGGCAGTTCCGCCAGGCCCCGGGGAAGGTTGAGCCGACGGGCCTCGCCCTTGGAGCAGTTGACGAAGGACGCGCGGATCTCGTTCTCACTCAGGGGTTCCATGCGGCGGAAGCTAACACCGGCCCGCCCGTGGTGTCGCGCCCTTTTTCACCCGGTCCGCACCGGGTGGGCGGCCTGGACGGCGAGCCGCCGCGGGGCTCCCTCCCCGATCCGGGTGAGCAGGTCGTCCAGGGCGAGGAAGGCCTCCCACCGCTCCCGCCCGCCGGCGGCGGCGAGCCGCTCGACCACCAGGTCCTCCAGTTCCCGGACCCGCTTGTTCTTCCAGGCCTTGTCGGCCAGGCTGACCAGCAGCGACTCGACGGTGACACCGGGTTCGTCCCAGCTCGCGTGGCTGCGGGCGAAGCGGGCGAGGTGCTCGGGGACGCCGTGGGCGAGCAGCAGGGCGTACCCGGCGGGCTCGTGCAGGGAGCCGGGGGCGGAGAGCTCCTCGGGGTGGACGGTCTTGCCGATGTCGTGGGTGGCCGCGCCGTACCGGACGGCCTCGCGGTCGAAGACCAGGCCCTGACGGGCGCAGAACCCGGCGATCTCCTCGGCCACCTCGTGCACCAGGGCGAGGTGGGCGACCAGGCGGGGCGGGGCGCCGACGGCGCGCAGGAGTTCGGCGGCGTCCGCGGGCAGCGGGGGCAGGTCGGTGGTGGTCACGCCGCAGGGTAGCCGGGGCACTGAGGGACTGTCAGTGGGGGTTCGTAGGCTTCGACGGTCCGGGCCCGGCGCAGGAGGGAGGCGCCGGGGCCGGACCGTGACGAACGGCCGGGGGCGCTACTTCTTGAAGGCGACACCGGCGTACGCCGAGACGTCCTGCCAGCCCTCGGGGAGTTCGGAGGTGGCCACGTGACCGGCGGTGGGGCGCCAGAGCGGGAGCTGGACGAGCCCGGGGCCGGCGAACTCGAAGTCGCCGAAGAAGGGCTCGACGCCGGAGCGCGGGCGCAGCACGAGCGGGGCGCTGGCGCTGCGGTAGATCCGGGTGCCCTCGGAGGCGCTCTCGCGGGAGGCGAAGTCGGGGCTGCCGTGGGAGAGGATCAGGGCGCTGCCCGGGGCGAGCGCGTCGCGCAGGGTGCGGACGATCTGCTGCGCGCCCTCCTCGTCGCGGATGAAGTGCAGCACGGCGACCAGCATCAGCGCGACCGGCTGGGAGAGGTCGACGGCGCCGGCCAGCGCGGGGTGGCCGAGGATCGCGGCCGGGTCGCGCAGGTCGGCCTCGATCACCGAGGTGTGCCCGGCGGGGTGGCTCGCCAGCAGGGCGCGGGCGTGGGTGGCGACGATCGGGTCGTTGTCCACGTACACCACCCGGGCGTCCGGGGCGACCCGCTGGGCGACCTCGCTGGTGGAGCCGACCGCCGGGATGCCGGTGCCGATGTCGACGAACTGGCGCACGCCCCGGCCGGCGACGAACTCCACGGCGCGGCCGAGGAACTGCCGGTTGGTGCGGGCCAGCAGCGGCAGCGCGGGGTAGGCGGATATCGCGGCCTGGGCGGCCTTGCGGTCGGCCTCGAAGTTGTCCTTGCCGCCGAGGTAGTAGTCGTACATCCGGGCGGTGTGCGGCACGCCGGTGTCCAGCTCGCTCGGCGGCTGCCAGTCCTCGGCTCTGGCCCAGTCCCACTCGGTGTCCGTGCTCCGGCCGGTCGCCGCGCCGTCCTCGTACATGCTGTCCGCCCCCAATGCGCAATGCCGGAAGAATTCGGCCACCGCACGTCAACACGCGGTGCGCGGTGATCGTATCCAAGGACACCGCGACGAAACAGCGGGAGTTCAGGTTTACGCAACACCCGGTGACAGAGTGTGTGCACGTCAAGTCCGGTGCGGCCGGTCGGCGCCGGATCGCCCGCCGCAGCCGTCCTCTCTATGCTGGCTGCCGATGACTGCCGACCGCCGCACCGTGCTGCGCACCACCGCCCGCCTCGCCGCCCTCGCCGCGACCGGCGGCCTGCTCGCCGCCTGCGGCACCGGAACGCTCCGCCGGGCCGACCCCGGGGCGCTCGCCGCGCACCCCGGAACCGTGGACCCGCAGCACACCACCGACCCGGCCTGGAACGGCGCGGAGGGTCCGGCCTCCCCCACACCCACCGCCCCGGCCGAGCCCGGGCCCGCCGGTGAGCCGACCGCCGCCGCGGCCGCCGCCCAGCCCTCCGCCCCGCCGGCCCCGCCCGTGCTGCCGCCGCTCGCGCCCGGGACCCCGGCCGAGGTCGCGTACGGGCCGCGCACCGGGAAGAACGTGGCGCTCACCTTCCACGGCAGCGGCGACCCCAGGCTGGCCACCGCCCTGCTGGAGACCGCCGAGCAGCGCGGCGCCAAGCTGACCGTGATGGTGGTCGGCAGCTGGCTCGACCAGCAGCCGCAGATGGCCCGGCGGATCCTGGACGGCGGCCACGAGCTGGGCAACCACACCCAGAACCACCTCAACATCTCGGCCATGACACCGGACCAGGCGCGCGCCGAGATCGCCCAGTGCGCGGAGCGCCTGCAGCGGCTCACCGGCTCGATCGGCCGCTGGTTCCGCCCCTCCGCCGCGCAGTACGCCACCCCGATGGTGCGCGAGCAGGCCCGGGCGGTCGGGTACGAGCACGTGCTGTCCTTCGACGTCGACCCGCGCGACTACAACGACCCCTCGGCCGCCGACCTGCAGCGCCGGGTGCTGAACTCGGTGCGCGGCGGCTCGGTGGTGGCGCTGCACATGGGGCACCAGTGCACGGTGGACGCGCTGCCCGGCATCCTGGACGGCCTGGCCAAGGCGGGGCTCGCGCCGGTGACCGCCAGCCGGCTCTGCGCCTGACCGCCCGAGGCGGAACACCTCGGACACGCCCCGAGTCAGATCATCGGATCGTCGGACTTGTACGGGCGCAGTCGCAGCGTACGGGCGTCCGCGACGCGGATCGCGTCGGCCCGGTTGACCAGCTCCTCCAGGTCGTCCCGGCCGGCGTGGATGAAGCGCCCGTGCAGCCCGTCGAAGCGGCCGCGGGCCGCGTCCACGGTGACCGCGACCATGTACGGGATGGAACCCCAGGTGGTGGTCTCCTTGAACATCGGCATCCCGGCGGTCATGTCGGTGGCCACCGCGCCCGGGCTGATGTCCAGGATGACGACGCCGTTGCGGGCCAGCGAGTCCGCCATGTTGTCGGAGAGCTGGAGCAGCGCGCCCTTGGAGGTGGCGTACGCGGTGTAGTTGCCGTCCGGGCGCAGCGCGAAGCCGGAGTTGAGGTTGATCACCCGGCCGCGCCGGCGGGAGACCATGCCGGGGAGCACGCAGCGCAGCAGGTTGTAGGGGCCGCGCAGGTTGGTCTCGACCACCTGCCACCACTGGTTGGCGTCGGTCTCCCAGAGCGGCACCTCGGCGCGGTCGACCTGGCCGGCGTTGTTGACCAGCAGGTCGATCGGCCCGAGGTCGCGCTCGACCAGCCGGACCGCCTCGCGCACCGATCCGGGACGGGTGACGTCGGCGGTCACGGCGACGCCCCGGGAGCCGCGCCTGACGCACTCCTTGAGGGTGTCGGTCAGCGTCTCGTGGGTGCGGCCGACCAGGCCGACGGACATCCCCTCGGCGGCCAGGCCGATGGCGAGTTCCCGGCCGATGCCCCGGCCGGCGCCGGTGATCAGGGCGACCTGTCCTGCGAGCGATCCCGTCGACACCCCGTGCTCCCTTCGCGTCCCCGGCCCTGTCCGCTTCCGCCCCGGCTCCCGTCTGCGGCATTCTGTCGGGCGTCGGGCGGAGCGGGCCCCGGGCACACGGGGCCGGGGGCGCCGCCTCACTCGTTCGGGCGATTCCCGAGGGTGGCACCCTGCCGGGGAGGGGGTGACCTACTGGCCGGTACGGAGTAGTAACGTCGTCGGGGCGGTGACCGGTGCACCCATTCCGGCACACCGGCCCCGTCGTCCAGCAACTGGCTGGGCCACCCGTAGCTGGGCGACCCCCAGCACCGTCGAAGGGCAACTGAGTGAGTGACATCGCGCGCGTCGGAGTGATCGGCTGCGGCCTGATGGGGTCGGGCATCGCCGAGGTCTTCGCCCGGGCCGGGCTGGACGTCCTGGTGTCGGAGGCCAGCGGTGAGGCGCTGGAGTTCGGCCGCACCCGGCTGACCAACTCCCTGGAGACGGCCGTCAAGCGCGGCAAGCTGACCCCCGAGCAGCGGGACGACGCCATGGCCCGGCTGTCCTTCACCGTCGATCTCTCCGACTTCGCCGACCGCGACCTGGTGGTCGAGGCCGTCGCCGAGCGCGCGGACATCAAGGTCCAGATCTTCGAGACCCTGGACCGGGTGGTCGAGCGCCGCGACGCGATCCTCGCCTCCAACACCTCCTCGATCCCGATCGTGAAGCTGGCCGCCGCCACCACCCGCCCGGAGCAGGTGATCGGCCTGCACTTCTTCAACCCGGCGCCGGTGCAGAAGCTGGTCGAGGTCATCCCGACCCTGACCACCTCGGCGACCACCACCGAGCGGGTCGAGGCCTTCGCCTCCCAGGTGCTCGCCAAGGAGCCGATCCGCGCCCGCGACCGGGCCGGCTTCGTCGTCAACGCGCTGCTGGTGCCGTACCTGCTGTCCGCGGTGCGGATGTTCGAGTCGGGCGTGGCCACCGCCTCCGACATCGACAAGGGCATGGAGGCCGGCTGCGCCCACCCGATGGGCCCGCTGCGGCTGTGTGACCTGATCGGCCTGGACACCATCGTCTCGATCGCCGAGTCGATGTACGACGAGTACAAGGAGCCGCTGTACGCCGCTCCCCCGCTGCTCTCCCGGATGGTCGACGCCGGCCTGCTGGGCCGCAAGTCCGGCCGGGGCTTCTACGACTACACCGCGAGCGCCTGACGCCCGCGGCGTGCGCGGGACGGCGGGGCCCGGCGGCCGGTTCACGGTCGCCGGGCCCCGCCGCACGGCCTCGCGTCAGCTGTTGATGGCGTAGCTGTCGCCGTAGACCTTCCACTTCAGCGGCGGGTTGAGGTCGAAGTTCTTGGCGTTGAGGAAGACCAGCTGCTCGGTGTCGACCCGGCTGGTGTCCGAGTGCGCCTCCTCCTTCTTCATGACGACCTTGCGGGCGTCCAGGAAGGCCTTGAGGTAGGTGGCCTCGTCGCCGCCCTGGGCGGGGGTCTTGGCCTTCTTCATGGCGGCCGCGCGGATGCCGCCGAAGCTGTCGGAGCTGTTGCCCGGGCCGTGCATGACGATGGCGTCGTAGTAGGCGAACTGGCCGAGCGCGCGCAGACCGTCGCTCTTGGCCTGCTGGACGGCGGGGTTGAAGTACACCCGGTCGCGCTCGTCGTTCTGGGCCTGCTGGAAGACGGTGTCCTTGGCGGCGGCGGCCCAGTCCTTCTCGAACGCGGAGCCGAGGCCGGCGTGCGAGTCGGTGCCGTTGACCTTCTTCAGGGCCGGCAGGTACTTGGCCAGGACGTTGCCGGGCTTGAGGTCGGTGTAGTGCTTGACCAGATCCAGCATGTCACCGGTGCCGGAGCAGAAGCCGATGATGCCGGCGGTGTAGCCGCGGCCGTCCTTGATGTCCTCGATGTACTTGTACTGGGCCTTCCAGTCCAGCGACGAGTTCTCCGCGCTGGACACCAGCTGCATGGCGATGTCCTTCTTGTGCGGGTCGTCCAGCCCGACCCCCTTGGGCTGGACGGCGGCGGCCGGCGACGGGGCGGCCTGGGCCGCCGAGGTGGCCGCGACGGTCAGCGGCGCGGCCACCAGGGCGGCGGCGAGGGCGATGCGGAGGGCACGACGGGGCTGAGGGCGCATGGGACGCTCCGAATCCTCGATGCGTTAGGAAACTTTCCTAACGAGAAGTAGGAAAAGCCCTGGCGCCGCACTCCCGCAAGGGTTTTGACGGAACCTCTTCAAGAGATCTTGGGGGGCGGGGTTCAGAACGCCCGCCGCCGCACCCACCAGACCGCCGCCGCGCACAGGGCCACGGCGAGCAGGGCCGTCCAGCCGAACTCGATGAACTGGAAGGCCCAGAAGCGGCTGTCCGGCTGGTAGGACTCGTGCAGCGAGTAGCCGCCCTCGCTCAGCAGCTTCTGGGCTCCGTAGTAGTCGCCGCCCAGGTCGTAGAGCCGGCCGAGGTCGAGCCGGTTCCCCGCCGGGTCGGTGACCCAGAGGCCGCCCTCCCAGCGGTGGTCGAGCGACGTCTGGGCGAGCGTGTGCAGGGTGTCCTCGAGCGGTGCGCGGTAGTGGAAGCGCAGCGACTCGGCGACCAGGGTGGTCACCACCGAGGCCACCACCCCGATCCCCAGCGCCACCACCGTCCGCCTCAGCACCGCACCCGCGAGCGCGGACAGCGCGAAGACCAGCAGCACCCGGCCGACCAGCGCGGGCGGGGCACTGGTGAACACCAGCGGGGTGAACCGGCCCCCGTGGACCGCCATCGGCGAGATCCACCAGTTGAGCACCGCCGCCGTCACGGCCGTCGCGACGGCGAGCACACTGCCGACCACCACCAGCCCGCCGACCGTCCAGCGGGTTCGCCCGGCGCCCTGGGTCCAGGCGAAGCGCACCGTGCCGTGCTCGAACTCCCGCGCCAGCAGCGGAGATCCGACGAACGCCCCGAGGGCGCCGCCCAGGAAGTACACCACGTTCCCGCCGACCATCAGCTCGGGACCGTACTCGCGCAGGAACTCCTTCCAGCGCTCGTTGCAGCTCCGCAGCGCCATGTCGCACCCGACCGCACCGGTACGGTCGAGCCCCGCGTGGAGGTAGTAGCCGGTGACGGCCAGCAGCAGGAGCAGCCCGACGAGGACGCCCAGCAGCGTCCGCAGCGCGGGCCGGTGGCGCAGCCCGGCCGCCCGCAGGACGGCGGAGCGGGGCGGCGCGAGGGTCAGGGAGCTCACGGCAGCAGCACTTCCTCGTTCGGACGGACGGACCCGCGCGGGCCGGGGAGGGCGGAAGCGGTCGGCTCGCGCAGGTAGGAGAGCACCAACTCCTCCAGGCCGATGCGCTGCTGGCGCCAGTCGCCGGAGACCGGGGCGTCCACGCCGCCGGTGCGGACCAGCAGGTGGGACTGGGCGCCGGCCCGGCGGTCGCGGACCACCGGCAGCTGCCCGGCCACCCGGTCGGCCTCGGCGGTCGGGCCGGTGAGCATCCGGTGGTCGCCCAGCAGGTCGTCCACCTCCCCCGCCACCTGCACCCGGCCGCCACCGAGCACCACCAGGTAGTCGCAGCTCTGCTGCAGCTCGTTGACGGCGTGCGAGGAGAACACCACCGACAGCCCGTCCTCGGCCACGGCGGTCAGCAGCACGGCCATGAAGTCGTGCCGGGCGAGCGGGTCGAGGGCGGCCAGCGGCTCGTCCAGCAGCAGGAGTTCGGGGCGTTTGGCGAGCGCGAGGGCCAGCGAGACCTGGGCCTGCTGACCGCCGGAGAGACGGCCGTACCTGCGGTCCAGCGGGATGCCGAGGCCGTCCAGATGGGTCCGGGCCCGGGCCTCGTCCCAGCGGCGGTTGAGGTGGCGGCCCATTCCGAGCAGGTCGCGCACCGGCAGGCCCGGGTAGAGCGCGGCGTTCTGGGCGACGAAGCCGATCCGGTCCAACGCCCGGGGCGAGCCGGGAACTTGGTCGCCGAGTACGGTCAGCGCGCCCTCGCTGGGCAGGGTCAGTCCGGCGGCCAGGCTGAGCAGCGTGGTCTTGCCGGCGCCGTTCGGGCCGACCAGGGCCACCACGTGCCCGGCGGGGACGGCCAGCCGGCAGTCCCGCAGCGCCCAGGAGCGGCGGTAGCGCTTGCCGAGCCCGGCGCAGTCGATCACCGTGTCCGCGGCCATCAGGCCACCACCCCGTCCCGGCCCTCGCGCAGGTCGCGCAGCGCGTCCTCGAACACCGCGGCCATCCCCTCCTCGTCCAGCCCGGCGGTCCGCGCCGAGCGCATCCACTCCAGCAGTCCGCGGCGCAGCGCGGCCCGTTCGCGCAACGGCACCACCCCGGCCGGCAGGCCCCGGACGAAGGTGCCCTGACCCCGTCGGCCGACCGCGAGACCGCGGTGCTCCAGTTCGCGGTACGCCTTGAGCACGGTGTTCGGGTTGATCGCCAGTCCGGCCACCGCCTCGCGCACCCGCGGCAGCCGGTCCCCCTCCGTCAACCAGCCCATCCGCAGCGCCTGTTCGACCTGCTGCACGAGCTGCAGGTAGGTCGGGACGCCGGAGGCCGGGTCCAGGCGGAACTCGATGGGCGAGGGCCGGTCGTCGTCTTTATCTACTTCCATAGGTAAAGAGATAAGCGATGGACTGAGGCACCGTCAACCCAAGAAAACGGAAAGGGCCCCGCCGCGGACCTCGTGGTCCGTGGCGGGGCCCTGCCCGGGCGCTACCGGATCAGGCGCCGCGCAGCACCGCGCCCGTCCGGGCGACGGCCTCGGCGACGGCTGCCTCGCGGGCGGCGCTCGCCTCGTCGGCGGTCAGCGTGCGGTCGACGGCGCGGAAGCGCAGCGCGTACGCCAGCGACTTCTTGCCCTCGCCGACCTGCTCGCCGGTGAACACGTCGAACAGCCGGATGGCCTCCAGCAGTTCGCCCGCGCCGGAGCGCAGCGCGGCCTCGACCTCGGCGGCCGGGACGGCGGTGTCGACGATCAGCGCGACGTCCTGGGTCGCCACCGGGAAGCCGGAGACGGTCGGTCCGCCGACCCGCTCGGCGCCGTCGGCGGTGAGCAGGTCGATGTCGATCTCCATCGCGGCGGTGCGGGCCGGCAGCCCGAGCGCCTTGACGACCCGCGGGTGCAGCTCACCGGCGTGGCCGACCACCCGGTCGGTGCCGGCCACCAGCAGCTCGGCGCAGCGGCCCGGGTGCCACGGGGCCAGCTGACCCTGGCGGACGGTCAGCTCGATGCCGGCCGCCCGGGCCACCGTGCGGGCCGCCTCGACGGCGTCCGCCCAGGAGGCCTGGGCACCCTTGCCCCACCAGCCCGACGGCAGCCGCTCGCCCGCGAGGGCGACGGCGATCCGGCGCGGCTGGTCCGGCAGCGCGGCGTCCAGCGCGGCCAGCTCCTCGTCGCTGGGCCGGTGGTCGACCGCCGGACGCGGGGCCACGCTCAGCTCGTCCTTGGGCAGGAAGACGGTGCCGGTCTCGAAGATCGCCAGGTCGGTGTTGCCCCGGCCGACGTTGCGCCGCAGCGCGCCGAGCAGGCCCGGCAGCATCGTGGTGCGCAGCGCCGGCTCCTCGTCGTTCAGCGGGTTGACCAGCTTCACCGTGCGGCGGCGCCGGTCGTCCGCCTCCAGGCCGAGCGCCTCGAAGGCGGCCTCGCCGAGGAACGGGTAGTTGTTGACCTCGACGTAGCCGGCCGCGGCCAGCGCGACGCCGATCCGGCGGTTCACCCGCTGGGCCTCGGTCAGGCCCTTGCCCGGGGGAACGTTCGGCATCCGGGCGGGGACGTTGTCGTAGCCCTCCAGCCGGATGACCTCCTCGGCGAGGTCGTACGGGTCGGTGAGGTCGGGGCGCCAGGTCGGCGGGGTGACCTCCAGGACGTCGGCCCCGGCGACCGAGCAGCCGATCTCCTGAAGGCGCCGGGTGACGGTCTCGCGGCCGTACGCGGTGCCGGCCACCCGGTCGGGCAGATCGGCGGCGATGGTGATGGTGCGCACCGGGTGCGGGGCGGCGATGTCGGTGACCCCGGCCTCGGCGGTGCCGCCGGCGATCAGGACCAGCAGGTCGACGGCGCGCTGCGCGGCGGCGCGGGCTGCCTCCGGGTCTACGCCGCGCTCGAAGCGCTTGGACGCCTCGGAGGGCAGCTTGTGCCGCTTGGCGCTGCGGGCGATGACGACCGGGTCGAAGTGCGCGGCCTCGATGATCACCTCGGTGGTGCCCGGACCGGCGGCCGGGTCGAGGATCTCGGTGGAGGCGCCGCCCATCACGCCGGCCAGGCCGATCGGACCACTGTTGTCGCAGATCAGCAGGTCCTCGGGGGCGAGCTTGCGCTCGACGCCGTCGAGGGTGGTGAGGGTCTCGCCCTGCTCCGCGCGGCGGACGACGATCGGGCCGTCCACGCGCTGCCTGTCGTAGGCGTGCAGCGGCTGGCCGACCTCCAGCATCACGTAGTTGGTGATGTCGACGGTCAGCGAGATCGGGCGGATGCCCGACTTCTGGAGCCGGCGCTGGAGCCAGATCGGGGACTTGGCGTTCGGGTCGACGCCGATGACCGTACGGGCCACGAAGCGGTCGCAGCCGGCCTGGTCGTTGACCTTCACCAGGTAGCCGAAGGAGTTCGCCGGCGGCACGTCGAGCAGCGCCGGGTCGGCCAGCGGCAGCCCGTACGCGGCGGCGGCCTCGCGGGCCACGCCGCGCATGGACAGGCAGTAGCCGCGGTCCGGGGTGACGGCGATGTCGAGCACCTCGTCGACGAGCTGGAGCAGCTCGATGGCGTCGGTGCCGGGCTCGAACTCCGGCGGGAGCACGATGATGCCGTGGTGGTCGTCGCCCATGCCCAGCTCGCGGGCGGAGCAGATCATGCCGGCCGAGGTCTGGCCGTAGGTCTTGCGGGCCGCGATCGGGAACGGGCCGGGCAGCACGGCGCCCGGGAGCACGACCACGACCTTGTCGCCGACGGCGAAGTTGGTCGCACCGCAGACGATCTCCTGCGGCTCACCGGTGCCGTTGGCGTCGCCGACGTTCACGAAGCAGTGGCGGATCGGCTTCTTGAAGTCGGCCAGCTCCTCGATGGAGAGCACCTCGCCGACCACCAGCGGGCCCTTGAGGTCCGTGCCGAGCTGCTCGACGGTCTCGACCTCCAGGCCGGCCCGGACCAGGCGCTCCGCGACGTCACGGCCGGTCTCGCCGGCCGGCAGGTCGACGTACTCGCGCAGCCAGGAAAGCGGGACGCGCATCAGATCTCCATCCCGAACGGGAGGGTGAAGCGGACGTCACCCTCGACCATGTCGCGCATGTCGGCGACGTTGTGACGATTCATCAGGATCCGCTCCAGGCCCAGGCCGAAGGCGAAGCCGCTGTAGCGGTTGGGGTCGACGCCGCAGGCGACCAGCACCCGCGGGTTGACCACGCCGCAGCCGCCGAGCTCGATCCAGCCCTCGGAGGAGCAGGTCCGGCACGGCCGGTCCGGGTTGCCGACGCTCGCACCGCGGCACACGAAGCACTGGAGGTCGATCTCCGCGCTCGGCTCGGTGAACGGGAAGTAGGACGGGCGCCAGCGCAGCTCCAGGCCGCCGCCGATCAGCTTCTCGACCAGCACCTCGATGGTGCCCTTGAGGTCGGCGAAGGTGATGCCCTCGTCCACCGCGAGGCCCTCGACCTGGCGGAAGACCGGGGTGTGGGTGGCGTCCAGCTCGTCGGTCCGGTAGACCCGGCCCGGGCAGACCACGTAGACGGGGGGCTCGCGGTCGAGCATGGTGCGGGCCTGGACCGGGGAGGTCTGGGTGCGCAGCACCACGCCGGAGTCGGCGGAGCCGTCCGGGGCCTGGACGAAGAAGGTGTCCTGCATCGAGCGGGCCGGGTGGTCCGGGCCCAGGTTGAGGGCGTCGAAGTTGAGCCACTCGGCCTCGACCTCGGGGCCCTCGGCGACCTGGTAGCCCATCGCCACGAAGGTGTCCTCGATGCGCTCGGCCATGGTGGTCAGCGGGTGCCGGGCGCCGCGCGGGGCGCGGTCGTACGGCAGCGTGACGTCCACCGCCTCCTCGACCAGCACGCGGGCGTCGCGCTCGGCCTCCAGCTCGGCCTGCCGCTTGGCGAGGGCCTGGTTGACGGCCCCGCGGGCCTGGCCGATCAGCTTTCCGGCGGCCGCCTTGGCGTGCGGGGGAAGGGCCCCGATCTCGCGATTGGCGAGCGAGAGCGCGGAACGGTCGCCGGTGTGGGCGACCTTGGCCTGCTTCAGCTCGTCCAGGGAGCCGGCGGCGGCGAACGCGGCGATCGCCTCGTCCCGCGCCTGCTCCACCACCTCGGGCTTGAGGGCCTCGACCTCGACCGGGTCGTACGACTTGTTGGGTGCCGACATCTCTATCTTTCCCGTGCTCCTGCTCGTCCGTGCTCAAGGTCTTTGGGCCAACGCCAAAGGTCGAGTGTAGTCGCAGCGGGTGTCACCGCTGCCGCGAAGCCCGTCCCGGGGAACGACGTCCGACCTGCTCCGAAGCTCACCGCATGCCTTCCGGGCATGGATCAGAGCATGAAGTCGGGTACCCCGGCGGGCAGGATGAACCGGAACCGGGCGCCGCCGCCGGGCGCGCGGTCGACGCGGATCGAGCCGCCGTGGGCCTCCACGATGCCCTTGACGATGTAGAGGCCCAGGCCCGTGCCACCGCGCTTGGAGCCGCGCCAGAAGCGGGTGAAGACGCGCGGCATCGACTCCTCGGGGATGCCGCCGCCTTCGTCGCTCACGGTGACCGCTGTGCCTTCCACGATGCGGGGCGGGGTGCCGTTGCGCTCCCAGACGGGCGCCTCGACGACCTCCTTGGCCGGTGCCACCTCGATCGTGACAGTTCCCTCACCGTGCCGCACCGCATTTTCCAGCAGGTTGGCCAACACCTGGTCGACCTTGTCCGGGTCGGCCCACAGGACGGTCAGCGGTTCGCCGACCCGGACGTCGAAGCGGTCCTCGGGGATGCCGGTGGCGACCTTGCGCTCGACGTGCCGGCGCACCGCCGCGGCCAGGTCGACCACCTGCTTGCGCAGCTCCAGCCGACCGGAGTCGATCCGGGAGATGTCCAGCAGCTCGGCGATCAGCCGGGTGACCCGGTCGGCGTCCGCGTCCACGGTCTCCAGCATCAGCCGCTTCTGCCCGTCGGTGAACCGCTCCCACTTGGCCAGCAGCGTCGCCGTGAAGCCCTTGACGCTGGTCAGCGGGGAGCGCAGCTCGTGCGCCACGGTGGCGATCAGCTCGGCGTGGCTGCGCTCGGTGCGGCGCCGGGCCTCGGTGCCGCGCAGGGCGATCACCAGCCGCTCCAGCGGCCCGCCCGGCGAGCTGCGCACGTACCGGGCGGAGACCAGCACCTCGCGCCCCCCGGGCAGCAGCAGGTTGCGCTCCGGCTGGCGGGTGCGGATGGCCAGCCCGCCGTACGGGTCGGTCAGCTGCCACCAGCGGCGGCCGTCCAGGTCCTCCAGCGGGAGGACGTCCTCCAGTCCGCTGCCGAGCGCGGCCTGCGGGAGCACGCCGGTGAGCCGGGCCGCGGCCCGGTTGAAGCAGACCACCCGGCCCAGCGCGTCGGCGACCACCAGGCCGTCCGGCAGGTCGTCCGGGTCGAGCTCGGGCCCGCTGCCGACCATGGGTTGCCTCCCCGATTACCCACCGTGCCGTTCCCCCCACCGAGGCAGACCCTAGCGCCTCCCAGGCGCCCGCAGTAGGGCTTGAAAGGGGGTGATCCCCCGCGCCCCGGGGCGGTGCGTCAGGCGTTCGAGCGGCAGCCGCCGGGCGAGCGCTGGGCGCGGGCCGAGGCGTACAGGCAGACGGCCGCCGCGGTGGCCAGGTTGAGGCTCTCGGCGTGGCCGTGGATCGGGACGCGCACGACCTCGTCGGTGAGCGCGCGGGTCTCCTCCGGAAGCCCCCACGCCTCGTTGCCGAACACCCATGCGCCGGGCGCCCCCAGGGTGCCCTCGTCGAGCTCCTGGTCCAGGTCGCGCTCCCCCGCGCCGTCCGCGGCGAGCACCCGGACGCCGGCCTCGCGCAGCCGGCCGACGGCCTCCTCGACCGGCACCCCGACCGCCACCGGCAGGTGGAAGAGGCTGCCCACGGAGGCCCGGACGGCCTTCGGGTTGTACAGGTCCACCGAGGCGTCGGTGAGCACCACGGCGTCCGCGCCGGCCGCGTCGGCGGTGCGCAGCACGGTGCCGGCGTTCCCGGGGTCGCGCACGTGGGCGAGGACCGCGACCAGCTTCGGGCGGGCCTTGAGCACCTCGGCGAACGGGGTGTCGATGAAGCGGCAGAGCGCCACGATGCCCTGCGGCGTCACCGTGTCGCAGATGTCGGCGATCACCTCGTCGGTGGCGGTCAGCACCGGCAGCCCCTCGGTCAGGGCGGCCTCGACGATGCCGGCGTGCCGCTCGGCGGCCTCCGGGGTCGCGTAGACCTCGACCACGGCGTGCTCCCCGGTGCCCGGCAGCCTGCCGAAGGCGATGGCCTCCCGGACGGCCTGCGGGCCCTCGGCCAGGAAGCGGCGCTCCTTGGTGCGCTGGTTGCGCTTGGCCAGCCGGCGGGCGGCCACGACGCGCGGCGAGCGCAGGGAGGTCAGCAGGGGGGTGTCGGTGCTCGGCATGGTCTCGTTCTCCGGAGGCGCTGAAGGAGGGGGAAAAGCAGGACCGGACCCGCAGGAGAGCCTGCGGGTCCGGTCAGAGCTCAACCGATCTCGGAAGATCAGGCGGCGTCGGCGGCGGCCTTCGGGGCGTTCACGTCGGCCGGCAGCGCCTTCTGGGCGACCTCGACCAGGGAGGCGAACGCACCCGGGTCGTTGACGGCCAGGTCGGCCAGCATCTTGCGGTCGATCTCGACGCTGGCGGCCTTCAGGCCCTGCACGAAGCGGTTGTAGGTGATGCCGTTGGCACGGGCCGCAGCGTTGATGCGCTGGATCCACAGCTGACGGAAGTCGCCCTTGCGCTTCTTGCGGTCGTTGAAGTTGTAGACCAGCGAGTGGGTGACCTGCTCCTTGGCCTTGCGGTACAGGCGCGAACGCTGGCCACGGTAGCCGCTGGCGCGCTCCAGGATGACCCGGCGCTTCTTGTGGGCGTTGACTGCCCGCTTGACGCGTGCCACTTGATTACTCCTTGGGTTGGACCACGGACTACTTCACGTGGTCCGTCATTCGAATGGGTCGGGAAGGATCAGCTGCCCCGCTCGCGGCTCGCGCCGGGCGGGAGGGCGATCACTTGCCGAGAAGCTTCTTGATCTTCTTGGCGTCAGCGGGGGCCAGCTCGACGGTCCCGGCCAGCTTGCGGGTCAGCGTCGAGGGCTTGTGCTCCAGGAGGTGGCGGCGGCCGGCGCGCTCGCGCAGCACCTTGCCAGAGCCACTGATCTTGAAGCGCTTGCTGGCGCCACTGTGCGTCTTCTGCTTCGGCATTTCGCCGTATCTCCTCGTCGGTCCCGTCCACGCCCGCGCGGCGGCTGCCACGCGGGCGCGAACTGGATGGATCTGCGGTGACCGGGCGGGCCGCCCCGTCACCCTGTGGGCCGGTCTCCCGGGCCCTCCTGGCCGGTGAAGGCTCAGGCGCCCTGGGAGGCGGCCGGCTGCTCGACCGGAGCGTCGGCCTCGACGGCCGGCGCCTCGGCCGGGGCGTCCTGCGCCTCGGTCACGGCGTCCTCGGTCACGGCATCCTCGGCCTCGATCTCGTCGGCCTCGATCTCGTCGGCCTCGATCTCCGCAGGGGCGTCGGAGCCGGCGGTGCGGCCCTGACGCTCGGCCTTGCGGGCGTCCGCGAGGGCGCGGGCCTCGGCCATCGCCTCGGTCTTCTTCTTGTGCGGACCAAGGACCATGATCATGTTACGGCCGTCCTGCTTCGGCGAGGACTCGACGAAGCCCAGGTCCTGGACGTCGTCGGCGAGCCGCTGGAGCAGACGGAAGCCCAGCTCGGGGCGGGACTGCTCACGACCGCGGAACATGATCGTGATCTTGACCTTGTCGCCCTGCTTGAGGAACCGGACGACGTGACCCTTCTTGGTGTCATAGTCGTGCGGGTCGATCTTCGGCCGGAGCTTCATCTCCTTGATGACCGTGTGCGCCTGGTTCTTGCGCGCCTCACGGGCCTTCATGGCCGACTCGTACTTGAACTTGCCGTAGTCCATGAGCTTGCACACCGGCGGCCGGGCGGTCGCCGCGACCTCGACCAGGTCGAGGTCGTACTCCTGCGCGAGCTCCAGCGCCTTGGCAAGCGGCACGATGCCGACCTGCTCGCCGCTGGGACCGACGAGTCGCACCTCGGGGACGCGAATCCGGTCGTTGATGCGGGGCTCGGTGCTGATGGGGCCTCCTCGGTTGCACCTTCTGCGATGCGGCCGTCGGACGGCGGTCGCACGTAGTGGACTCGACCACTGGGCGGGGCTTCATTCGTGCTGCGCTGTCCGGTACGTACACCGCCACACGAAAAAAGCCCCGCTCGGTACAAGCGGGGCTCCACACAACCGGGGGCTGCGCCCGGTGAGGGGCGCTGCGGCGACTCGGCGCCAGGGGCGCCCGTCGCGGACCGGGACCCGTCGACCGCGAAGCCGATCAGGTGGGAGACTTTCGCGGTTGCCCTCTCGGGCCTCCTCAGTGGAGCCTCCACTTGCTGGCCGAGCGCCCATACGGGATCCCGGCCGGTCAGTCTCGAAGCTTACAGCGTCGGGGGGTCGAACGCTATTCCGCCCCTCCGCGGGGCCCCTTGTACGCTCCACGTGTACCCACACGGCACAACGGAACGAGCCACCCTTGAGCAGCGAGCCCACCCAGAACCCCGGCGCTGACGACGACGCGATCGGCTTCGACGACCTCACCCGCGACATCGCCGAGGTCCCGGCCGTCGAGGTGATCACCACCGTCGCGGTGCACCTGATGAGCGCCGCGGCCGTCAAGTGCGGTCTCGCCGAGGGCGGCGAGAAGGACAAGGACCTGGACGAGGCCCGCAAGCTGATCACCGCCCTGGCCGGGCTGGTCACCGCCGGCGCCCCGGAGATCAGCAACTTCCACGCCGCGCCGCTGCGGGACGGGCTGCGCTCGCTCCAGCTCGCGTTCCGCGAGGCCTCCGTCGTGCCGGACGCCCCGGGCGCGGGGCCGGGCGAGAAGTTCACCGGGCCGGTCTACTCCTGAGACCGGACGCGGGAGGCCCGGCCCACGTGGGCCGGGCCTCCCGCTTCTTCCGACTCCTCCCGACGTCTTTCAACGCCTGTAGAGCGGCTCCCCCGGCAGCTCCGCGCTCGCCGGCAGCACCGCGAGGTCCAGCCCCCGGTCCAGCCGCACCCGCAGCACCGGGTCGGCGGCCACCGCCCGCCCGACCCGCTGCGCGGCCGCCTGCAGGCCCGCCTGGTCCAGCGCCGGGTCGAACACCACCGCGAGCACCCCGTCCGAGCCCTCCGAGGCCGCCAGCAGCCCGCTGACCACCTGCGGCTCGGCCGCCAGCAACCCGCGGACCGCCTCGCGCACCTCCGGGTCCGCCGCCGGCGGCAGGAACGGACGGTTCTCCGCCAGTGCCCGCAGCCGGGCTCCGCCCAGCTGGAACGGCACCGGCCCGGCCGGGTCGATCAGCAGGGTGTCGGCCCGCTCCGAGAAGGCCACCATCGCGGCCTGCGGGGCCGCCGTCGGCGCCGGGCGGGCGTCGGCGCGCCAGCGGGCCAGCGACTCCAGCGACGTGAAGGCCGGCAGCGCGCGGCGCCCGTCCGGGGCCTCCAGCACCGGGACGGCCATGTCGCTGGTCTTCTCGTGCCGGTGCCCGTGCGCGTCCACCTCGACCTCGCCGAGGATCGCGACGATCGGGACCATCAGCCGGGTGGGGGTCAGCGCCGCCAGCACCTCCGGCTCGGCCGCACGGTCCTGCGACCAGCGCGCGAGGGCCTCGGCGAGCGCCGGGTCGGCGGTGCCGTCGTCGTCGGAGAAGCCGGGATTCGGGATGTTCTTGCCGACGAACGCCGGGTTGGAGAAGTCTTTGCGGTCCACCCGCCCGACCCTATGCCACCGCGGGCGAGCGGCCCCATTTCCCTGCACGCGGGGCCTACCCACCGGTAGCGCGGTGTGGCACCCTGCGCCCATGGTGATCCTCGACGCGCCCGCGCCCGCACCCGCCCCGGTCTCCGACCGCCTCCGGTACGACCGCGCCACCGCCCACCTGGACGGGCCGGTGGCCGTCGTGGACCTCGCCGCCTTCGACGCGAACGCCGCCGACCTGGTCCGCCGGGCGGGCGGCAAGCCGATCCGGCTGGCCAGCAAGTCCATCCGCTGCCGGGCACTGCTGGAGCGGGCACTGGCCGTGGACGGCTTCCTCGGGGTGATGAGCTTCACCCTGGAGGAATCGCTCTGGCTGGCCCGCACCGGCGTGCGCGACATCCTGCTCGCCTACCCCTGCGCCGACCGGGCCGCCTTCGCCGAGCTGACCGCCGACCCGCGGGCCGCCCGCGAGATCACCGTCGTGCTGGACGACCCGGCCCAGCTGGACCTCATCGACGAGGCCCGCGACGGCGACGCCGAGGTGCGGGTCTGCCTGGAGCTGGACACCTCGCTCCACCTGCTCGGCGGCCGGGTCCGGGTGGGCGCCCGGCGCTCGCCGCTGCGCACCCCCGAGGACCTCGGCGCCTTCGCCGAACTCGTCCAGCGCCGCCGGGGCTTCCGGGTGGTCGGCCTGATGGCGTACGAGGGGCACGTCGCCGGGGTGGGCGACCGGGTGCCCGGACGGCCGGCGCGCTCGCGGCTGATCCGGCTGATGCAGGACAAGGCCAGGACCGAGCTGGCCGAACGGCGCGCGGCGGCGGTCCGACGACTGCGGCAGGTCGCCGACCTGGAGTTCGTCAACGGCGGGGGCACCGGCAGCGTGGAGTCCACCGTCGCCGAACGCGCCGTCACCGAGGTCGCGGCCGGCTCCGGGCTCTACCAGCCGCAGCTGTTCGACAACTACCGCGCCTTCCGGGGCCGCCCGGCCGCGCTCTTCGGCCAGCCGGTGGTGCGCCGCCCCGGCCTCGGCGTGGTGACCGTCCTCGGCGGCGGCTACCCGGCCTCCGGCGCGGCCGGCCCGGACCGCTCGCCGGTGCCGTACCTGCCGACCGGGCTGCGCTACGACCCGATGGAGGGCGCCGGGGAGGTGCAGACCCCGCTGCTCGGCTCGGCCGCGGACGACCTGCTGATCGGCGACCGGGTCTGGTTCCGGCACGCCAAGGCGGGCGAGCTGTGCGAACGCTTCGCCGAGCTGCACCTGATCGAGGGCGACCGGATCGTCCGGACGGTGCCGACGTACCGGGGCGAGGGGAAGACCTTCCTCTGACGCTTCGTCCGCCTTTGCCCTACCGTGGTGCCGACACCACGAACACAAAGGGGGCGGCATGGACGCCGAGATCACGGACCTTGCGACGAGGGGCGCGACCGCATTGGTCGGGCTGATGGTCACCGAGGCCTGGACGCGGTTCAGGCCTCGCTTCGCCGCGCTCTTCGGGCGGGATCGCGAGGAGGACGTGTCGCTGGAGCTGGACGAGATCCAGGCCGAGATCGCCGAGGATCCGGAGAGCGGCGAGGGCCAGTCCTCCCAGTGGCAGCGACGACTGCGCCTGGCACTGCGGAACAACCCGGATGCCGTTGCCGAACTCCGGGCCATCCTCGATGAGTTCGAGCCCAAGGCCACTGAGCAGGCGACCAACGTGACGTACATCAACAACACGCTCAACGGCGGGAACTCGACCTACAGCGGAACCGTGATCATGGCCGGCTACTACAACGAAAAGAAGGACTGACCTTTTCGGAGCCTTAACGGGGCCCGATGGAACGGCTAACCACGGCCGTCCGTCGGGCCTTTGTGCTGCTCCGGGGCCTACAGTCCGTCAACAAGCGCAGCACGCACGACTATTGCCATCTGGTCCAGACCAATCCTACGCTCTGGCCGGGGGTCGCGCGCCGGGCCGGCGGCTCCCGAGCGGGCAGGCGTGCCCGCTCCCCCACACGCGCCCGGAACGACGGTCAAGGAGTCCCCACCCCATGTCCATCAAGCGAAGTGCCCTGTCCGTCGGCGTGATCGGCGCCGCGGTCCTCGCGGTGGCCGGTACCACCGCCGGCACCGCCAGCGCCCACGGCACGATGACCAACCCCGTGAGCCGGGTCGCGGCCTGCTACGCCGAGGGCCCCGAGCACCCGGTGTCCCAGGTCTGCAAGGACCTCGTCGCCGCGAGCGGCACCCAGCCGCTGTACGACTGGAACGAGGTCAACATCGCCAACGCCAACGGCAACCACCAGGCGCTGATCCCGGACGGCAAGCTCTGCTCGGCCAACCGCGACAAGTACGCGGCGCTGGACTGGCCGCGCACCGACTGGCCGGCCACCGCGGTGAAGGCCGGCGCCTTCACCTTCCAGTTCCGCACCACCGCGCCGCACGTCGGCACCCAGACCGTCTACATCACCAAGGCGGGCTACGACCCCACCAAGCCGCTGAAGTGGTCGGACCTCGACCAGACCCCGGTGGCCAAGGTGCAGGTCGACCGCAACGCCGTCAACGGGTCCTACACCTACTCCGGCACCCTGCCGCAGCGCACCGGCCGCCAGGTCCTGTACACGGTGTGGCAGCGCAGCGACAGCCCGGAGGCCTTCTACTCCTGCTCCGACGTCGACTTCGGCGCCTCCACCACGGCCGTGTCGGCGCTCGCCGCCCAGGCCCCGGCCGCGCCGAGCGACGCCCAGATCGCGGCCGACGCGTCCAAGTCCACCGTCGCCCACCACGGCCACGGCGGTGACCCGGACTCCCCGGCCGGCCAGGTGATCCCGACCGCCTCCGCGGCCGTGGGCGGCACCTCGGCCACCGGTCCGCTGCTGCTCGCGGGCGCTGCCGCGATCGGCGTCGGCTGGGCCGGCATGGTGCTCCGGCGCCGTCGCGTCGAGGCTGTTCGACGCGACGCCTGACGCCGGGCGCGGGAGCCGGGCCGGCACACCCCCGTCCGGCCCGGCTCCCGTGACACCACCCCGTACGACGGCGAACGGCGGCGGCCCACCCGGGGTTCTCCCTCCCGGGTGGGCCGCCGCCGTGTGAGGAGCGCGGGGCTCAGGTGGTGGTGCCCCCGGCGCCGCCGCCCGCACCGGCCCCGCCGGAGCCCGTCCCGGGCAGCCCCGGGATGTTCGGCAGCTTGCCCTTGTAGGCGGTGATGCCCTTGACGACGGTGTCCATCACCGCGACGTCCGGCGCCTTGTCGGCGATGTCGAAGCCGAAGTGCACCGAGACCAGCGACTTCCCGTCGGCGGACGGGAAGACCACGGTCTGCACGTAGCCGTTGTTGCCCTTGGGCGCGTCCACCTTCCAGCGGACCAGGTAGCCGTCCTGGCCGTTGACCTTCACCGCCTCGGACTTGAGCTCCTGGTGCCCGGTGATCTCGCCGTACGAGTCCTTGGCCGCCGCCTCGATGTCGGTCTTGGCCGCCGCCTGGGCGTCGGTGCCGCCGCCCTCGATCCGGCCGGTGTTCACCCCGCCGAGGGAGCACTCGCCCTTGCCGTCCGCGCAGGTGTACGAGCCGACGGTGAGCATGGCGTAGCCCTTGTCGGTGGTGCCGGCCTCCCAGCCGTCCGGGACGGGCAGGGTGAGCCGGTTGACCACGTCGATCGCCTGGTCGGCGTTCGGGCTGGTCCTGCCGCCTCCGTTGCCACCCCCGTTGCCGCCCCCGCCGCCCTTGCCGTTCCCGTTCCCGTTCCCGCCGTTGCCGGGGTCGCCGAAGTCCGGGACGCCGCCCCACGGGCCGCGGCCGTCCTGCGGGGCCGGGCGGGCGCTGCGCGGGGCGCGGTCCCGGTGGCCGTCCATCGTGAGGTAGGTGATCCCCGCGCCGGCGCCCAGGCCGAGCAGGGCGGCGACGGTGGTCGCCACCACCAGCTTGGAGGGCTTGCGCCGGGGCTTGCGCGGCGGCCCGGCGGGTGTGCCGTAGGCGGCGCCGAAGGGCGGCGGCTCGGGGTAGCGGACGGTCGGGCCGCTCTCCAGCACCTCGCCCTCCAGCACCCTGGGCTGCTCGGCCGCTCCCGGCCCCGGGTCCGCGGCGGACGCCGGCTCCGCCGCCGCCGGGGCGTCCGCCGCCGGGGCGTCCGCCGCGGGGGCGTCCGAGGGTGCGGGCCGGGTGGAGGCCGTCCAGCCCTTGCCGTCCCACCACCGCTGCGGCCTCGGGTCGCTGGTGGTGTCCTTGGGGTCCGGGTACCACCCGGCGGGAATCTGCTCACTCACGACAGAGAATCTAAAGGCAGCCGGATAAACGCGAAATCAGCGCAGCCGGTATTTTCCGCCGTTTTCGATGAGATTCCGGTGAGAACCCCGGAGCGCGGGCGTCCGCCGGCTACAGCGGGGTGACGTACGCCCCGGAGATGCCGCCGTCCACCAGGAACTCGCTCGCCGTGATGAAGGAGGAGTCGTCGCTGGCCAGGAAGGCCACGGCGGCGGCGATCTCCTCGGCCCGGGCGAACCGGCCCAGCGGGATGTGCACCAGCCGGCGGGCGGCCCGCTCCGGGTCCTCGGCGAACAGCTCGCGCAGCAGCGGGGTGTCCACCGGCCCGGGCGAGAGCGCGTTGACCCGGATGCCCTCCCGGGCGAACTGCACGCCCAGCTCGCGGGACATCGCCAGCACCCCGCCCTTGGAGGCGGTGTAGGAGATCTGCGAGGTGGCCGCGCCCATCCGGGCCACGAAGCTGGCGGTGTTGATGATCGAGCCCCGCCCGTGCCGGCGCATGTACGGCAGCGCGGCCTTGCAGCACAGGTAGACCGAGGTCAGGTTGACCTCCTGGACCCTGCGCCAGGCGTCCAGCCCGGTGGTCAGGATCGAGTCGTCCTCCGGCGGCGAGATGCCGGCGTTGTTGAACGCGACGTCCACGCTGCCGCAGGTCTCGTACGCCTCGTCGAACAACGCCTCGACCATGTACGGGTCGGTGACGTCGGTGTGCACGAACAGCCCGCCGACCTCCTTGGCGGCGGCCCGCCCGGTCTCCTCGTCGAGGTCCGCGCAGACCACCTTCGCCCCCTCCGAGGCGAGCCGGCGGGCGGCGGCCAGGCCGATCCCGCTGCCCGCGCCGGTGACCACCGCGGTACGGCCGACCAGCCGGCGGCAGACCACCTCGTCCCGCGCGGCGTGCTTCTCGCTCATCGGGCTGTCACTCCTCGCTGTGGATGAAGACGTTCTTGGTCTCGGTGAAGTGGCGCAGCGCGTCCGGGCCCAGCTCGCGGCCCACCCCGGACTCGCCGTAGCCGCCGAAGGGCGTCCAGTAGCGCACCGAGGAGTGCGAGTTGACCGACAGGTTGCCCGCCCGTACGCCCCGGGCCAGGCGCAGCGCGCGGCCGACGTCCCGGGTCCAGATCGAGCCGGACAGGCCGTAGCGGGTGGCGTTGGCCAGGCGCAGCGCGTCGGCCTCGTCGGTGAACGGCAGGACGGCGGCGACCGGGCCGAAGATCTCCTCGGTGACGGCCGGGACCTGCGGATCCTCGGGGGCGATCACCGTCGGCGGGTACCAGTAGCCGGGCCCGTCCGGGATCTTGCCGCGGGCGAGCACCGGCAGGTCGGGGGTGAGGTACGAGGCGACCCGGCGGACCTGGGCGGCCGAGATCAGCGGGCCGAGCCGGGTCTGCGGGTCGGTCGGGTCGCCGGTGCGCAGGGTCTCGACGGCCGGCAGCAGGTGGGCGAGGAAGTCCTCGTACACCTCGCGCTGGACCAGGATCCGGCTGCGGGCGCAGCAGTCCTGGCCGCTGTTGTCGGCGAAGGACATCGGGTCGGCGGCGCGGGCCAGGTCGGCGTCGGCGAAGACGATGCTGGGGCTCTTGCCGCCGAGCTCCAGGGTGACCCGCTTGGCGCGGGCGGCGCAGCGGGCGGCGACCTCCTTGCCGACGACGGTCGAGCCGGTGAAGACGATCTTGCGGACCGCCGGATGGTCCACCAGGGCCCGGCCGGTGGTGGCGCCCGCACCGGGGACGACCTGGAACAGGCCCTCGGGCAGGCCCGCCGCGAGGGCGAGCTCGGCCAGCCGCAGGGCGGTCAACGGGGTGGCCTCGGCGGGCTTGAGCAGGACGGCGTTGCCGGCCGCCAGGGCGGGGGCGAAGCCCCAGGCGGCGATCGGCATCGGGAAGTTCCACGGCGCGATCACCCCGACCACGCCGACCGGCTCGTGGAAGGTCACGTCCAGGCCGCCGGCCACCGGGATCTGCCGTCCGGTCAGCCGCTCCACTCCCCCGGCCGCGTACTCCAGCAGGTCCCGGACGTTGCCGGCCTCCCAGCGGGCACCGGCCGGGAGGTGGCCGGCTTCCTCGACCTCCAGCGCGGCCAGCTCCGGGACGTGCACCTCGACCTGGTCGGCGAACCGGCGCAGCAGCCGGGCGCGTTCGCCGGGGGCGAGCGCGGCCCAGCCGGTCTGGGCCGCCACCGCCCGCCGGACGGCCACGTCCAGCTGTTCGGGGGTGGTGTCGGGAACGGTGGCGAGCACCTCGCCGGTGGCGGGGTTGCGGACGGTGCTGCTCCCGGCGCCCGGGTTCGCCTCGGTCATGGATCACATCCGTTCGAAGGATCGGTAGCGCTCCCAGTCGGTGACCGCCCCGTCGTAGGCGGCCTGCTCGACCCGGGCCATGTTCAGGTAGTGCTCGACCACGTCGTCGCCGAAGGCCTCGCGGGCCGGTTCGCTCGCCGCCCACAGCTCGGCCGCCTCGCGCAGCGATCCGGGCACCCGGGCGTACTCCTCGACCGCGTAGGCGTTGCCCAGGCAGGGCGCGGGCAGTTCCAGCTTGCGCTGCAGCCCGTGCAGGCCCGCCGCGATCATCCCGGCCACCGCGAGGTACGGGTTGACGTCGCCGCCCGGCACCCGGTTCTCCATCCGCAGCCCGGCACCGTGGCCGACCACCCGGTAGGCGCAGGTGCGGTTGTCCCGGCCCCAGGCGACGGCGGTCGGGGCGAAGGAGCCGGGGCGGTATCGCTTGTAGGAGTTGATGTTCGGCGCGTACAGCAGGCTGAACTCGCGCAGCGCCGTCAGCTGGCCGGCCAGGAAGTGCCGCATGGTGTCGGTCATCCGGCCGTCCCGGTCGGCGAAGGCGGGGGCGCCGACGGCGTCGCGCAGCGAGAGGTGGATGTGGCAGCTGTTGCCCTCGCGCTCGTCGTACTTGGCCATGAAGGTGAGCGCGCAGCCGAGCTGGGCGGCGATCTCCTTCGCGCCGGTCTTGTAGACGCTGTGCTGGTCGCAGGTGCTGAGGGCGTCGGCGTAGCGGAAGGCGATCTCGTGCTGGCCGAGGTTGCACTCGCCCTTGGCCGACTCCACCACCAGGCCGGCGCCGGCCATCTCGGTGCGGATCCGGGACAGCAGCGGCTCGACCCGGGCGGTGCCCAGCATCGAGTAGTCCACGTTGTAGAGGTTCGCCGGGGTCAGGCCGCGGTAGCCGCCCAGCCAGGCCTGCTCGTAGGTGTCGCGGAAGACCAGGAACTCCAGCTCGGTGCCGATGTCGGCGGCCAGGCCGTGCTCGGCGAGCCGGGCGATCTGGCGGCGCAGCAGCTGGCGCGGGGCGGCGTCCACCGGGTGGCCACCGTGCCGGGCGAGGTCGGCGGTGACCTGGGCGGTGCCGGGCTGCCAGGGGGTCAGCCGCAGGGTGGCGAGGTCGGGGCGCATCGCGAAGTCGCCGTAGCCGGTGGCCCAGGAGGAGAAGGCGTAGCCGTCCACGGTGTTCAGGTCGACGTCGACGGCCAGCAGGTAGTCGCAGGCCTCGGCTCCGTGCTCGGCGACCTCGTCGAGGAAGAACCGGGCGGCGAAGCGCTTGCCCTGGAGGCGGCCCTGCATGTCGGTGAAGGCGAGCGCGACGGTGTGCACCTCACCGGCGTCCACCAGGGTGCGCAGCCCCTCCAGGGTCAGCGGTGGCCGGGGCGGCGAGCCCGCGGTGGTCTGTTCGGACATGGCCGAACCCTCCTCCTCGATCACTCTTCGAGATCAAGCGGTCACAGCGAACCGTACGGCCTGCGGCTCGCGGGGCGGAAGAGGGCGGGTGAGTGGCGGCCGGGTGTCGGGCGGGGCGGAGACGGGACGGGCGGGCGGGACGGGTGTCGGGCGGGACGGGTGTCGGGCGGGGTGGGGTGGGGTGCCTGGCCGGCGCGGGGCGGGCGGGGGGGTCGAGTGCGGGATGGGTGCCGGGCGCCCGTGGCGCGCCGACGCGCGTGGCTGACGGGGGATCCGCCGCTCCGGGGGGAGAATGCGCGCCATGGATCGCAGGCCTTTGATCGGCGTCAGCACCTACCTGGTGGACGCGAGTTGGAGCGATTGGCGGGGCCGCCGGGTGGCCCTGCTGCCCGAGCGGTACACCGCGCAGGTCCGGGACTCGGGCGGGATCGCGGTCCTGCTGCCGCCGGACGTCCCGGACCGCGCGCCGGAGGTGCTGACCCGGCTGGACGGCCTGGTGATCGCCGGCGGGCCGGACATCGACCCGGCGTACTACGGGGAGCCAGTGCACCCGGCGACGGAGGTGGACTCGCCGGAGCGGGACGCCTGGGAGGTCGGGCTGCTCCGGTCGGCGCTGGCGGCCGGGATGCCGCTGCTGGCGATCTGCCGGGGCATGCAGATCCTGAACGTGGTGTGCGGCGGGACGCTGGTGCAGCACCTGCCGGACGTGATGCCGGTGGACGTGCACGGCGGCTCGCCGGGGCGCTACGGCTCGCACCCGGTGCGGCCGGTGCCGGGGACGCTGCTGGGCGGGCTGCTGCCGGAGAGCGAGCTGGAGGTGCCGACCTCCCACCACCAGGCCGTCGGCCGGCTGGGGTCGGGCCTGCGGGTGAGCGCCCACGCGCCGGACGGGACGGTGGAGGCGGTGGAGGGCCCGGGGTTCGCACTCGGGGTGCAGTGGCATCCGGAGCAGGGGGACGACCTGCGGCTGATGCGGGCGCTGGTCCGGGCGGCCACCGCGGCGGCACTCGACACGCTCGCGCTGGGGTAGCGCAACTGGGCATGGCGGCAGGGGAGTTCGGCCCGCCCGGCGGCTGCGGAGTGCGCCGGGTCCGGCCGCCGGGACGGGAACGACAACGGTCACCAGTACAGCCTTTGGATCTTTGTCGATTCTGCGGTTCACTTCGGTTGCGGGGCGGTCGCGCCGCGCCCCCCTTCCCACCCGTGCGCCTCGAGAGGACTTCCATGGCCGGGCACGAGCATTCGCACGACGATCATGTGCATGACCAGGAGCACGCGCCGTCGCACTCGCCGTCGCAGTCGCCGTCGCGCTCGCACGGGAACGGCGGGCACGGCGGGCACGGGCACGGCGGGCACTCGCACGGTCCCGGCGGCCACTCGCACGGCGTCGCCGCCGACGCGGACCGCCGCTGGCTGCTCAGCGCCCTCGCCCTGATCGTCGTCTTCATGGCCGGCGAGGTCGTGGTCGGCTTCGCCGCCCAGTCCCTGGCGCTGATCTCGGACGCGGCCCACATGCTCACCGACGCCGCCTCGATCGTGCTCGCGCTGATCGCCATGCGGCTCGCCGCCCGCCCGGCCCGGGGCGGCTACACCTACGGCCTCAAGCGCGCCGAGATCCTCTCCGCCCAGGCCAACGGCGTCACCCTGCTGGTGCTGTCGGCCTGGCTGGGCTACGAGGCGATCACCCGGCTGCTCGAACCGCCGGAGGTCACCGGCTCACTGGTGCTGGTCACCGCCCTGGTCGGGATCGTCGTCAACCTCGCCGCCACCTGGTGCATGTCCAAGGCCAACCGCAGCTCGCTGAACGTCGAGGGCGCCTTCCAGCACGTGCTGACCGACCTCTACGCCTTCATCGCCACCGCCGTCGCCGGTGCGATCGTGCTGACCACCGGCTTCGCCCGGGCCGACGCGATCGCCTCGCTGATCGTCGTCGCGCTGATGCTCAAGGCCGGCATCGCGCTGGTCCGGGACTCCGGACGGATCTTCCTGGAGGCCGCCCCGGCGGGGATCGACCCGGACGCGGTGGCCGACCGGATGGTCACCGAGCCGCTGGTCGAGGAGATCCACGACCTGCACATCTGGGAGATCACCTCCGGCCAGCCCGCCCTGTCCGCGCACATCCTGGTCACCCCCGGCGGCGACTGCCACGCGGTGCGGCGCTCCCTGCAGCACCAGCTCTCGCAGGAGTACGGCATCACCCACTCCACCCTCCAGGTCGACCACGTCGGCGAGGACGAGGCCGGAGCACTGCTGCAGATCACCACCCCGGCCGACTCCGCCGCCGAACACTGCGCCGACGCCCACGGCCCGGTCCACCGCGCCGGACCGCACGAGCACTGACAACACACCCGTCCGTCACCGCGGTGCGGCATGATGCTGAGTCGTGACCGCACCGCGACTGATGCTGCTCGACTCCGCCAGCCTGTACTTCCGGGCCTACTTCGGCGTACCGGACACCCTGCGCTCGCCGCAGGGTGAGCCGGTCAACGCCGTCCGCGGCCTGCTGGACTTCATCGCCAGGCTGGTCCACGACCACCGGCCCGACCAGCTGGTGGCCTGCATGGACGCCGACTGGCGCCCCCAGTGGAGGGTCGACCTCGTCCCCTCCTACAAGACCCACCGGGTCGCCGAGGCGGCCGAGGACGGCGAGGAGGAGGTGCCCGACACGCTGGCCCCGCAGGTCCCGGTGATCGAACAGGTGCTGGACGCGCTCGGCATCGCCCGGGTCGGCTCCCCCGACTACGAGGCGGACGACGTGATCGGCACCCTCACCGCCCGCGCCACCGGGCCGGTGCAGATCGTCACCGGCGACCGCGACCTCTTCCAACTGGTGGACGACGCCCGCGGGATCACCGTGCTCTACCCGGTCAAGGGCATGGGCAACCTCCAGGTCACCGACGACGCGCTGCTGCTGGAGAAGTACGGCGTGCGCGGCGCCCAGTACGCCGACATGGCCGCCCTGCGCGGGGACCCGTCGGACGGCCTTCCCGGCGTCAAGGGCATCGGCGAGAAGACCGCCGCCCAGCTGATCAACGAGTACGGCGACCTCGCGGCCATCCGCGCCGCCGCCCTCGACGTCGGCTCCAAGCTCACCCCGGCCCGCCGCCGCAACATCGTCGAGGGCGCCGCCTACCTCGACGTCGCCCCCAAGGTCGTCCGCGTCGCCGACGACGCCCCCCTGCCGGCCTTCGATCCCGCCCTCCCCCGCGAGCCCCTCTATCCCATGACCCTCGAGGAACTCTCCGCCCGCTGGGGCCTCGGCACCTCCCTCGACCGCCTCCTGGAGTCCCTCGCCACCCGCTGAGCCCGTCCTCGCGAAGGGGCCCGCACGTTCGACGCGAACGTGCGGGCCCTCGGCGTTCGCGGGAGCCGCCTTCCCCAACAGCCCTTGACTGGTTCCTACTTTGCGATGCAAAGTTCATGGCACCGCAAAGCTCGAACGCATGAACAGGGGTGGATCATGACGACGACGCACCGGGCCGGCCCGGCCGAACTCCTCGCCGAGACGGAAGGGCTCCGGGCCCGGGCCCGGACACGGCTGCGCGGCTCGGGGGTGCCGCTGCTCGGGTTCGGCGTGCTGGCCCTGGCCGCCGTGCCGGTCTCCGGCCAGGCCTACAACTTCGGCGCCAACGGGCGGGGCGTCACCTCCTACCCGTCCTTCGCCTACTCGGAGCTCATCGACCTCTGTGTGTCGCACACCCCGGACGGCGTGTGCCGGACCGGCGACTTCGACGGCGCCTTGGCCCGCTTCCTGGCCTGGGGCGTCTGGTACGCGCTGCTCCCGGTCGCCTGGCTGGCCCTGGCCCGCTGGTACCGGCGGCGCGGTGAGGCCCGCGGGATCCTCCCGCACCGTGGCGGCTGGACCGGCACCGCGGTCGGGATCGGAGTGCTGCTCACCGCCGTCCTGCTCGGACTGGTCTTCGCGCGCCATGTGCCGTTCGGACTGTCCCTGCTCGTGAACACCTACGCCTCGCCCTGGTACGTGGTCGGCATCGGCCTGGTCGTCCTCGGCGTGACCGAGCGCAGCCCCCTGGTCACCGCCGCCGGACTCGCCCACACCGCACTGCTCACCGCCTACCTCGCGGCGCCGTGGGAGAGCGGCTGGCTGCCCTGGCTCGACCGGGGCGACGGCGGCTGGGCCGACGGCCCGCAGCCGAAGGCCCTGCTGCTCGCGGCGGTCCTGCTGGCCGCCGGGCTGGCCCAGTGGACGGCGGCACGCCGCACGCCCGCGGCATCCCGTACGGTCACCCCATGAGCGTTGCGGACGAAGCCGAGGAGCAGCACCCGACTCTCGCGCTGGACGACACCGTCCACCAACGGGTCCGGCTCGGCATCCTGGCGGTCGCCCGCGAGGCCGAGAGCGTCGAGTTCGGCTTCCTCAAGGAGCAGTTGGGCGCCACCGACGGCAACCTGTCCCGCCACCTCAAGGTCCTGGAGGAATCCGGCCTCGTGGCCGTCGCCAAGGGCTATGTCGGACGCCGCCCCCGCACCTGGGTCACCCTCACCCCGCGCGGCGCCGAAGCGCTGGACCGCGAGCTCCGCGCCCTGCGCGAACTCGTCCGCCGCCTCGACGCCGCCGGGCCCGGCCACGCCCCGGCGTAGGAAGTCGGCCGGGCCGACTTCCGGCGCCCCGACCCGGCGGCCTCGCTCGGGTCGAGCGAGGCCGCCAAGGCCCCATCGTCCAGAGCCCGCCACTCAGGCGGCAGCGCCGTACTCGCGCGTCAGCCGCCGGACCTCGGCGTCCTTGAAGGCCTGCACCTCTTCCACGATCCCGCTCCTCGGCAGCTCGGCCAACGGAACGCAGAGGTCCATCCGCTGGATGCAGACGCCCACCATGTACTCCCCCTGCTCGGTGAGGTACAGGCGGATGCCGTAGTAGCCCTCCTCACAGTCCGTGTCGTTGTTGAACCGGCACGACGCGCAGGTGTCGGGGAGCCGTACAGGCAGCAGTCGCTTGACGTAGACCGCCCGGCTGCCGAGCGCCCGATAGAGGGTGCGCTCGTCGGAGGTGCCGGCGGTGAACGTCCGGAGCACCGGTTCCGCGCCGACACGGGCCAGCACTTCGGAGATCGCCGCCACCGACTCCGGCCCGTGCTGGATGCTGGTGAGCATCCGCACGTCCGCGAACTGGCCGTACGACTCGACCAGGTTGACGACCCGGTCCACGTGCGCCATGCCAGGAACGACGATGTTCACGGACACCTTGACGCCGTTGGCAACGGCGGCCCGGACGGTCTGCTCCGCAGCGCGGATCTTCGTCCCGGCCAGACCCGCCGACCTGAACCGCTCGGACTGGACGGCCCCGAGTTCCTCGGCGGTCGTGCCGAACACCGAGACGTTGACCCGGTTGAGTCCGGCCACCGAACACTGCGGCATCACCTGCCGACCGCGCTCCCCGTTACTGGTCATTCCGACGCTCAGCCCCATGCCGGAGAGCGCCGCCACCAACGCGGGCACCTCCGTGTGGAGGGTGGGCTCTCCCCCGGTGAGGTGGACCTCGTCCGCGTCGAACGCCCTCGCCACGGTTCGCACCGCCCGCCGGAAGGCCATGTCCGGGTCCATCCTGGCGGCCAGAAAGCCGACTCCGTTCGTCTCGCTGTAGATCGACACGCGCCCGGTCCTCCCCGGGCCCGCGACGAAGGGCAGTGCGGTGCGGTCCCGGTTGTCGGCGGTGACCGGCGTTCCCTCGTTGTGGCAGAACGTGCAGGCCAATCCGCAGTCGTCGATCACCTTGATGCGGATGGTCCGGTCCCGGACGACCCTGACCGCATGACGCTGGGTAGCTGACAAGGCTTCTCTCCTGTCACTCGAACGTGAGCCGGGGGATCGACTCGATGTCGATCCCGTACCGGCGGTAGACCTTGGTCGTGTTCTCGCTCGTCAGCTCATCCAGCGGGAGCTTGAGCGCGAGGGCGGTGGCGTGGACGTGTTCGGCGCTGTCTCCCTCGATCTCCACGTAGGGGGGAATCAGCGGCCAGTGGTCGATCTCGACGGCCGCGCCGGCCAGCCTCCAGGAGGACCGACGGTTCTCCTGGTACGCCTTCGGCTGGTAGCCGAGCTTGCCGAGGAGCGCGTTAGTGACGTCGAAGTCGCCGACGATCGTCTCCGTTTCGGTCACGCCGTCGATCGCGTCGGAGTGGATCTCCTTGGCGCACAGGGTGACGTCGGTGCCGGTGTCCCGCAGCCGGACCCACGCGCCCGGCCGGCCGGGGATGTCGTAGACGTAGCGGCGCTGGAACCGGTCGACCAGGTGCTCGGCCCCGGCCTCGGCCAGGAGCGCTCGCATCGCCTCCGGCTCGATGTTGAGGACCTTTGCCTCGAACTCAATTGCGGTCATGGAAAGTTGCCTTCCTCAATGCGGTACGAGCATGCGAGCGCACGGTATCGACGATGCCGCGCACCACCTCCTCCGGCGGGCGGTCGGTGCCGTCCACCGGCAGCAGGCCGAACGCCCGGTACACGCGGGCGCTCTCCGCCACGTTCGGTTCCTCACGCTGGTGCCAATAGGTCAGCGTCCCTTGTGCGGCCCGCCGATGAAGCCGCTCCTGGCGCACCTGTTCGTCCACTTCCAGGAGGATCGGCACGTCCGGAACCAACGCCTGGTCCGGATACTCCAGCGCGCAGTCGTACCCCATCGCCGTATGCGTGGCGATCGTGCGCGGGAAGTAGGACTCGACCACGACCGTTCGGCCGGTCTCGATGAGCGCGCGGGCGGTCTCGGACTTGAGGTGGTTGGCCATCATCCACCAGTGGAAGCGCGCCGGCAGGATCCCCGTGGCGTCGACCTCCGCACGCGTGCGGGGGAATGTCGGCAGCGTCCCGTCCGTGAGGTGAACGCCGTCGAGGAGGGCGGCGACCAGCGGGGCGACGGTGGTCTTCCCGCTCGCACTGAGACCGTCAAGGGTGATGAAGAGTCCTCGGGTCGCATTCATGTGGACTCCATTCGCGGGCCCCAGTTCCAGGGGGCCTGGTGGGCCCCGCGCAGGCAGGCGACGCGGTGGGCGGCCTGCCGGCGGGTGTCGGTGTCGAGGTGGGCGCGGCGCACCGTGTCCATCACCGCGGTGAGGACGACGAGGTCGCGTACGACCTGGTAGCCGGTCCAGGCGCCGATGTAAGGGTGCGGTGGGAGCCGGTCCTCACGTTCGTACGAGAGGTAGGTGTCGGCGTAGGTCCGGTGGTCGTCGCGGGGGCCGGTGAGCAGTTCGGAGCGCCAGCGGGCGGCGACGAGGTCCCATTCGCGGTGGCCGCGCTGGAGCGGGCGGCGCAACAGGAGGCCGACGTGAACGCCGTCGTCGTGGACCGGGGCCATGCCGAGGGTGCCCAGGACGACGGTGTCCGGTGTCGGCCAGTCGAGGTAGTCCCACTCCTCGCGCAGCTGGGTCGCGCGCTCGCGAAGGAACCGGCGGACGGCCGCGTCCAGCGGGGCGTCGTCCAGGCCGGCCAGCAACCCGGAGAACGGGTCGTGCTCCCCCAGCCATGGCCCCGACGCGGCGTCGATGCGGTGAGTGAGGGCGGTCACCCAGGCTGACAGGGAAGCGTCCGGGCTTCGCAGCCCCGGGCGGTGCCAAAAGGTGACGGCCTGGCCGTCGGCAGCCACCCGGACCTCGGTGTAGTGGGGAGAAGTGACGGCGACCCGGTTGCTCTTCAGCAACTGCGCGCTCTTGACGAGTGCCCACGCCTCATCCACGTGCGGGTGCACGATGGCGAGCGCACGCGAGCGCGCTCCGAGCGACCACAGGTGGTTCGGGCTGTCACTGACCAGCTCGGCCTTCGCGACGTCGTCGCCGGTGAACACGCAGGCTTGCGTCAGTGCCTCATAGGAGGCCGCGATGTCCAACCTGCGGGCTGCGGCGGCGGTCTTGAGCAGCGTTCTGGTGCGCGGTCCGACACTCACGGCGCAGTCCTTGGGGACGGAGTGGGTGGATGGGAGAGAGGGGAGACCGGTCCGGTTCGACCCACGCCAGGTCGTGTGCCGAGACGGGCGAGCGAGCGACGATCTGCTCGACCGTGACGGTCGCCGACCGCGCCGGACGAGGCAGCTCGATCTCGGCCCAGATCTCCTTGCCGCCCCCGGTAAGGCTCTCGACGCCGAAGCGGGACACGACCCCCATCACCAGCGTCAGGCCACGGCCGCAGGTCGCCTCATCACTCGCCGACCGGTACTCGGGCGTGCCCCCGCCCGGATCAGCCACGGACACCCGCAGCGCACCCGGGGTGCACATCAGAGAAGCGGCCCCTCTTCACGCCCGGCTGGTCGCCACCGCAGCCGTGCAGGACGGCGTTGGCGCCGAGTTCGGACAGGACGAGCTCGACGTCGTCCAGCACGTCACCGTGCTGCCGGGCGTCCAGGCCGAGGCCGAGCAGCGGCATGACCGTCCTGGCCCAGCGGCGGAGCTCACCGATCCGTTCCCGTTCGGCGGGGAACCTCGTCGTGATGATGCGTGATCCAGGCTCCATGGGGGCGCCTCACTCGCTCGGGGTCGGGACAGTTCGAAGACAGGCCTCACCGCCGCCCGGACATGACGGAACGTTCGCAGTGCAGGCCCTGCAACTGCCTTGCACGAACAGCAAACCGTCCAAGTTGGCCGAGAGTAAGGTATTGGCGACCGTCCGTTGTTGAACCGGTTGAACGGCATCTCCAGGAGACCCCCATGGGGCGCACTCGCCAACCCAATGAGCGGCTGGGCCAGCTCATTCGGGAAACCGGCCGGCCCAACGAAGCCCTCTCCCGGGCCCTGTGCGGCGTCGCGGCCCGCCACAACGATCCGGCACGTCCAAGCCGGGCATCCGTCACGCAGTGGGTCCGCCAAGGCGTGATGCCCTCCGGGAACATCCCTCAGTACCTCGCGGAAGTGCTCACCAGCTGGCTGAACCGTGACATCACCCTTGCGGCGATGGGGTTCGGGGACGAGCAAACGGATCTACGCGACTGGGACTTGGATACGCTGAAGGCTCTGGCGGCTCTTGGACGGATCGACGTTGACGTGGAACGCAGACAGCTCCTCCGCACGCTCACATACTCGCTCGGGGCGCTGAGCATTCCCCCCGGCAGCTGGTGGGAGCACATGGCCCGCACCGACAGCCGTGGCATCACCCACCGCCGCGCTGGTCAGGCCGACGTGGACGCCGTTCGGGAGATGACGGGGCTCTTCTCCCAGCTCGACCAGCGGCGCGGCGGCGGACACGGACGCACGGCGGTCGCGCAGTATCTCCTCACGGACGTCGGAGAGTTCCTCCAAGGCACCTTTTCGTCCGACCAGATCCGGCGTGACATGTTCTCCGCAGCATCCGAGCTCGCCTACCTGGCTGGATGGACGGCGTTCGACAACGGCGAGCACCCCACCGCTCAGCACTACTACACCGTCGCCGTGAAGCTGGCGGCCGAGGCCGACGACCCCGCAATGGCCGGCCACGTCCTGCGCGCCATGGCCCACCAGGCGGTCGACCTTCACAAGCCGCGCCACGCCGTCCGGGTTGCTGAGGCGTCCATGGCCGGCGACCGGTACCGGCTCGCCAGCTCGCGCGAGCGTTCCCTGCTCGGCGTCGTCCACGCGCGCGCCCTGGCCGCCGCGGGCCGCACCGCCGAAGCGAACGCCGCGCTGCTCCAAGCCGAACGCGACCTGTCAGCGGCTTCCGCCGGCGACGACGAGCCGGCGCGGGTGTTCTTCTTCGGCGAGGCGTCCTTGGCACACGAGACGGCATCGGCGCTTCGTGATATCGGCGATCTGGAAGGTGCAGCAAGGGAGTTCGAACGCAGCGTCGCGACCCGCCGGGTCTCGTCCTTCACCCGGACCCACGCGGTCACCCTCGGCCACCTCGGCCTCGTGAAGGCCAGGCAGCACTCCATCGAGGAGGCCTGCACGATCTGGTCCCAGTCGCTCGACGCCATGCAGACCGTCCGCTCCGCCCGTACCCGAGACGTCGCATTGCAGATTCGCAGTGCACTGTCCCCCTACCGCGGGCGGAAGGTGTCGACCATCGACACCGTCGACAGGCGCGCCGCCGAGTACTTGGCCGCCACCACCTGACCCGCTGTCCTGGCGCGGTCCGTTCAGAGGAGGGAAGCACGTGGGTGATGTCTTCAGCGTGGAAGCACTCGGGCACGTTGTGGGAGGCCGCACGGAACCGACCGACGACTACTGGGGCGGGACGCGCGCCGTCATCCGACTCGACAGCGACAGGTTTCCGCTCGACGCGACGAAGGGGCTGGAGGAGTTCTCCCACCTCGACGTGATCTTCCGGTTTCACAAGACCGACCCAAACGACCTGAACTTCGGTGCGCGCCGTCCCCGGGACAACCCCGACTGGCCCGAGGTCGGCGTGTTCGGCCACCGGAACATGCGACGCATCAACTGGCTCGGGTCCTCCCGCTGCCGCCTCCTCAAGGTCGACGGCCTGGACCTCCACGTCGAGGACCTGGATGCCATCGACGGCACCCCGGTCCTCGAAGTGAAGCCCTGGTTCGAGGAGTTCGGACCGCGCGGGCAGGTACGTCAACCCGAATGGACCACCGAGATGCTTCGCGACTACTTCGCCCCGACGTCACCCCAGCCCTGACCCGATCTTGCTAATCTCCGCTGCCCTCCATCTGCTGCGTAGGAGGGGGTTTGTGGTCGGCTCCCTCGCTCGGGTCGAGTGAGGGAGCCGAGGCCAAGTGTGAAGGTCTGTGGTCCGCCGTAGGAAGTCGGCAGGGCCGACTTCCTACGCAGCACCGGAATCCACGAGCGGGGGTGGGGGTGGGGGTGGGAAGGGGGCGGCCGGAGGCCTGGCGCTTCCCACCTCTTCATCCTCGGAGATGCGCAGGGGCCCGCGCGTTCGCGAGAACGTGCGGGCCCCGGGGGAGGTCCGGCCGGTCAGCCGACGGAGGAGTAGGCGATGATGCCGCGGCGGAGGCCGTCGACGGCCTTGCGGGCGGTGCGGCGGAGTTCGGCGTCCTCGCCGGCGGCGTCCTGGATCTGGCCGAGGACGTCGATCAGTTGCTTGGTCCAGCGGACGAAGTCGCCGGCCGGCATGTCGGCGTCGCGCAGGACCTGGTCGAGGTTGTGGCCGAGCGCCCAGCGGTAGGCGACCCAGGCGAAGCCGAGGTCGGGCTCGCGCTGGCCGACGCCCTCGGCGGTGTTGATCCGGTGCTGCTCCTCCAGGGCGTCCAGGTGGCCCCAGATCCGGACCATCTTGCCGAGCGCCTCCTTGGCCGCGCCCTCCGGCACCCGGGGGGCGCCGGCGTCGTCGGACTGGCGGGCCTCGTACACCAGCGCCGAGGCGCAGGCGGCGAGTTCGGCGGCGGCCAGGCCGCTCCAGACGCCCTCGCGGATGCACTCGGAGGCGAGCAGGTCGAGTTCGCCGTAGAGCCGGCCGAGCCGCTTGCCGTCGTCGGTGACGGTGTCCCCGCTGAGGTAGCCGAGGTCGGTGAGCAGTGCGCAGACCCGGTCGAAGGTGCGGGCGATGGTGTGGGTGCGCGAGCGCATCCGGCGCTCCAGCAACTCGGTGTCGCGGTGCAGCCGGTGGTAGCGCTCGGACCAGCGGGCGTGGTCCTCGCGGTCGGAGCAGCCGTGGCAGGGGTGCTGGCGCAGTTCGGTGCGCAGCCGGGTGATCTCCGGGTCGTCGGCGGCGGCCGCGCGGCCGCGCCGGAACCGCTCGGGCTCCAGGTGGCCGGCCTTGGTGCGCAGGGCCGAGGCGAGGTCGCGCCGGGACTGCGGGCTGCGCGGGTTGAAGGACTTGGGGATGCGCAGCCGTTCGATCGCGACGACCGGGTACGGGAAGTCGATCATGGCGAGCCGCTTGACCTGCCGCTCGGCGGTGAGCACCACCGGGCGCGGGCCGTCCTGGAAGTCGGGGTGGCGCGGGCCGCCCCGGCCGGAGCGGTTGACCGGCGGCAGGCCCGGGTCGAGGACCAGGGCGAGGCCGGCGAACTTGCCGGTGGGCACGTGGATGACGTCGCCCGGCTTGAGCTGCTCGATGGACTCGACCGCGGCCGCGCGGCGCTGGCTGGTGCCCTCGCGGGCGAGCTCGTTCTCACGGTCCTTGAGCCTGCGGCGCAGCTCCATGTACTCGTCGAAGTCGCCGAGGTGGCAGGTCATCGACTCGCGGTAGCCCTCCAGCCCCTCCTCGTTGCGCTGCACCTGGCGGGCGATGCCGACCACCGAGCGGTCCGCCTGGAACTGGGCGAAGGAGGTCTCCAGCAGCTCGCGCGAGCGGTGCCGGCCGAACTGGGAGACCAGGTTGACGGCCATGTTGTACGAGGGCCGGAACGAGGACTTCAGCGGGTAGGTGCGGGTGCCGGCCAGGCCGGCCAGCGCCTCCGGGTCGAGGCCGCGCTGCCAGAGCACCACGGCGTGGCCCTCGACGTCGATGCCGCGCCGCCCGGCCCGGCCGGTGAGCTGGGTGTACTCGCCGGGGGTGATGTCGGCGTGGGTCTCGCCGTTCCACTTGACCAGCTTCTCCATGACCACCGAGCGGGCGGGCATGTTGATGCCGAGCGCCAGGGTCTCGGTCGCGAAGACGGCCTTGACCAGGCCCTTCACGAAGAGCTCCTCGACCACCTCCTTGAACCGGGGCAGCATCCCGGCGTGGTGGGCGGCGATGCCGCGCTCCAGCCCGTCCAGCCACTCGAAGTAGCCGAGGACGTGCAGGTCCTCGTCGGGGATGTCGGCGCAGCGCTCCTCGACGATCGCCCGGACCTGGGCGCGCTCGGAGTCCTTGTTGAGCCGCAGGCCGGAGCTGAGGCACTGCTGGACGGCGGCCTCGCAGCCGGCCCGGCTGAAGATGAAGGTGATCGCGGGCAGCAGGCCCTCGGCGTCGAGCCGGTCGATGACGTCGACCCGGCCCGGCGTCCAGACCCGTCCGGGACGGCCGTTGGGCATCGAGCGGCCCCGGCCGCGGCCGAAGCGGTCGCGCGGGTTGCGGTCGAGCTCGGAGCGGGCGAGCCGGACCAGCTCGGGGTTGACGGCCTTGCCGGGGTTCTTCAGGTTGTTCTTGGGGCGGCCGTCCCGGTCGGGGTCGGCGAACAGGTCGTACATCCGGTTGCCGGCCATCACGTGCTGCCACAGCGGCACCGGGCGGGTCTCGGAGACGATCACCTTGGTGCCGCCGCGCACGGTGTCCAGCCAGTCGCCGAACTCCTCGGCGTTGGAGACGGTCGCGGAGAGCGAGACGAGGGTGACCGACTCGGGGAGGTGGATGATGACCTCCTCCCAGACGGCGCCGCGGAAGCGGTCGGCGAGGTAGTGCACCTCGTCCATCACGACGTAGCCGAGGCCGTCGAGGGTGCTGGAGCCCGCGTAGAGCATGTTGCGCAGCACCTCGGTGGTCATCACCACCACGGGTGCGTCGCCGTTGACGGAGTTGTCGCCGGTGAGCAGGCCGACCTTGGCGGCGCCGTAGCGCTTGACCAGGTCCCCGTACTTCTGGTTGGAGAGCGCCTTGATCGGCGTGGTGTAGAAGCACTTGCGGCCCGAGGCCAGGGCCAGGTGCACGGCGAACTCGCCGACGATGGTCTTCCCGGAGCCGGTGGGGGCGGCGACCAGGACGCCGGATCCGGCCTCCAGCGTCTCGCACGCCTCCAGCTGGAAGTCGTCCAGCGGGAAGTCGTACAGCTGCTGGAAGCCGTACAGGGCGGTGGCCTGCTCCTGGGCCCGGCGACGGCTGGCCGCGTACGCCTCGGCGGGGCTGAGCTCCTGGTCGTCCTGGGGCTCGGGATCGGGGGTGTTCATCGCCGTCCGGGTGTGGTTGGTGTGATCTCGCATCTCAGCGAGAGGTTACCCGGGAGGACTGACATCGATAGCACCGTTTTTCCGTGCGACGAGATCGCTCCCCGGATCGCTCCTCTCACGTCCATGGTCGCAAATGTCTTCACCCACCCCCGGGGGCGTCAGTCCTTCAGCAGCTCGGCCAGCCCGTCCGCCAGCCGCTCGTACTCCCCCGGCCGGTTGTACAGCTGGGCGCTGACCCGCAGCACCCCGCCGCCGGCCCACGGGCGGACGGCGATCCGGGTGCCGAGCCGGTGCCACACCTCGGCCATCAGCGCCTTCACCTGCGGCTCGGTCTCGCCGAACCCGGCCGGCAGCCGGACGGTGCGCATCCACACCCCGGGCGTCGCGGGCAGCGGCACCAGACCGGCCCGCTCGACCAGCACCCGGCGGCCGTACGCGGCGAGGGCGGTGTTGTGGGCGGCCACCTCCGGGTGGCCGAGCTCGCGCAGCAGCTCGAAGCCGGCCGGGGCGGCCAGCCAGGGGGTGTAGTCGCAGGTGCCGCGCCACTCCACGTTGCCCGGGAACCCCTTGTCGTGCTCCCAGGACAGCGCCAGCGGGCGCACCCGGCCGGTCCACTCGGGGCGGACGGCGAGCACGCCGGTGGCGCGCGGGGCGAAGGCCCACTTGTGCAGGTTGCCGAACCAGAAGTCGGCGTTCGGGTCGACCGGGGCTGGCAGCATGCCGGGCGCGTGGGCGCCGTCCACCACGGTGGTCACGCCGCGGGCGCGCAGGTCGGCGAGCAGGGCCGGGCCGGCCACCAGACGGGCGGTGGGCGAGGTCAGCTGGTCCAGGATCGCGACGGTGGTGCGTCCGTCCACGGCGGCGAGCACCGCCTCCCGGACGGCCTGTTCGTCCGGGGCGTCCAGCGGCACCGGGGCGACCACCACCTCGGCGCCGGTCTCGGCGGCCTTGCGGGCCGCGGCCTGGGTCACCGCGCCGTAGCCGTGGTCGGTGACCAGGATCCGGTCGCCGGGCGAGAACGGGATGGTGTCCAGGGCGATCGCGACCGCCTCGGTGACGTTGGAGACCAGCGCGAGCCGGTCCGGGTCGGTGTCCAGTTCGACGGCGATCCGGGCGCGGGCGGCGGCGATCCGGGCCGGGAGGTCGGCGAAGAAGCCGTCCGGGTCCCACTCGTGCTCGGTGCGCAGCCGCTCCTGTGCCCGCTGCACCGGGACGGGCACGGCGCCGTACGAGCCGTGGTTCAGGTGCGCGGCCTGCGCGGACACGCTGAACAGCCCGTCGGCGGCGGGCAGGGGGGCCGGGGGTTCGGCGGCCCACAGGTCCTCGATCACGGTTTCCTCCGTTGGCTGACGCACCGGTGGCCGGCGCGACGGTCCCGGCGCGACGGTCCCGGCGCGACGGTCCCGGCGCGACGGTCTGGCACACCGGCGCCCGGCGCGCCTCCGGCTCGACGTCCCGCCGTACCGGCCGGCACCGGCCGACACCGGCCGACACCGGCACTACTGACTGATGTGTGACATTTCACATGACAGACTACTGGTCGGGGCACGCACCTCGCGACCACCATCGGGCCGTGACCATCACCGACGCCTTCCTTGCCCTCAGCGCCCGTACCGGCCGGTTCACCTTCGGCGCACCGCGTGCGTACACCTTCGCCGAGGACGGTACCCGGCTGCTGCTGCTGCGCTCCACCGGTCCGGAGGATCCGGTCGACCGCCTCCACCTGCTCGACACCACCACCGGCGAGGAGCGGCTGGTCGCCGACCCGGCCGCGCTGCTGCCCGGCCGCACCGGCCGGCGCGAGGACCTGCCCGTCGTCGAGCGCCGGCTGCGCGAGCGCACCCGGCTGGTCGCTGCCGGCATCGGCACGTACGCCGCCACCGCCGACCTCGCCGCCGCGGTCTTCACCCTGGACGGCCGGCTGTTCCGCACCGACACCGCCGCCGGCACCAGCGACGAACTCCCCGTCGCCGGGCCCGCGTTCGACCCCCGGCCGGACGCCACCGGACAGCGCGTCGCCTACGTCGCCGACGACGCCCTGTACGTCACCCCCGCCCTGGAACCGCTCTCCCCCGCCGACGGCGCCCGCTGGGGCGTCGCCGAGTTCGCCGCCGCCGAGGAGCTCGGCCGCGCCCGGGGCCACTGGTGGCGCCCGGACGGCGGCGCGCTGCTGGCCGCCCGGGTGGACGAATCCGGCGTCCCCCGGCGGTACTTCGCCGACCCGGCGCACCCCGGCGAGGCTCCCGAGGACTTCGCCTACCCGCAGGCCGGCGGCCCCAACGCGGATGTCCAGCTCTGGGTGCTCGGCCTCGACGGCACCCGGGTCCAACTGCACTGGGACAACGAGCAGTTCCCGTACGTCTGCGCCGCCTCCTGGGTCTCCGGCGAGGAGGTGCTGCTGACCGTCGCCGACCGCCTGCAGCAGAACGTGCTGCTGCTGAGCGCCGACCCGGCCACCGGCAAGAGCACCGAACTCTCCCGCACCACCGACGAGTTCTGGGTGGACGACCTGCCCGGCACCCCGGCCCGGCTGGCCGACGGCCGGCTGCTCACCGTCCACGACACCCCGCAGGCCCGCGGCCTCGCGCTGGACGGCAAGCCGCTGGACACCACCGGCCTGCAGATCCGCCGGGTCGTCGGCCGACTGGACGGCCGGCTGCTCTGCGAGACCGGCGAGGGCGACCCCTTCGACCAGTACGTCCACCTGATCGACCCGGACGGCGGCGCACCCGAGCCGCTCGCCTCCGGCCCCGGCATGCACGCGGCCCTCGCCGCCGCCGACACCCTGCTGCTCACCTCGGCCACCCCGGAGGGCGTCCGGCGCGTCGTCCGCCGCGACGGCCGCGAGCTGCCGCTCACCGACCGCAGCGCCCCGCTGCCGTACCGGGTGGAGCCGCTGCTCGCGCGGGTCACCGAACGCGCCCTGCCCGGCGCCGTGGTCTACCCGCGCGACCACGTCCCGGGCCGGCGGCTGCCCGTCCTGCTGGACGTCTACGGCGGGCCCGGCTACCAGGCGGTGGCCAACGAGCCGCGCCGCTGGCAGCTCAAGCAGTGGTGGGCCGACCAGGGCTTCGCGGTGGTCACCGTCGACAACGGCGGCACCCCGTTCGTCTCCCCCGCCTTCACCCGCACCATCTTCCGCCGCTTCTCCCAGGTGGCGCTGGACGACCAGGTCGACGCCCTGCACGCGCTCGCCGAGCAGCACCCGGACCTCGACCTCGGCCGGGTCGGCGTGCGCGGCTGGTCGTACGGCGGCTACTTCGCGGCGCTCGCCGTGCTGCGCCGCCCGGACGTCTTCCACGCCGCCAGCGCGGGCGCCCCGCCCACCGACTTCCGGCTCTACGACACCGCGTACACCGAGCGATACCTCGGCCTGCCGCAGGACAACCCCGAGGGCTACGCCGACGACTGCCTGATCCCCGACGCGCCCGGTCTGAGCAGGCCGCTGCTGCTGATCCACGGGCTGGCCGACGACAACGTCCACCCCTCGCACACCCTGCTGCTCTCCCAGGCGCTCACCAGGGCCGGCCGCCCGCACAGCGTGCTGCCGCTGCCCGGTGCCACCCACATGACCCCGGGCGGGCTGATGGAGCAGCTGGCCCAGTCCGAACTCGCCTTCCTGCGGGCTTCCCTGGGGTGATCCGCCGCACTGCCCCGACCGGGCCGCGACACTCCCGCGCGATCAGCGTGGCGCCGGAGTGCGCCACCGGCTGAGGGCTCGGTGGTTCAGGGGCGTCGCGGCTTCGGCCGCGGCGCCCTTTCGCCTGCTCCCAACCCCTTCCACGTGACCCGTCACATGTGAAATATTACCTGCGCTTCATCGACTGATGATCTGAAGGACCCCCATCCCCCGGAAAGGACCGGTCAGTTGCGCAGACTGTCCGCGGCCCTCGCCGCCGCGCTCACCACCGGCGCGATAGCGGCCACCCTGCTGGGCACCCCCGCCCAGGCCGCACCCCCGAGCCCCGCCACCCTCGCCGCGGCCTCGGCCGACGCCGACCAGGGCGCCGCACAAGGCGCCGAGGCCCCGCCCGCACCGCTGGCCCCGCAGGAACGCGAGCGCCAGGCGCTGCGCGGCAAGGCCCTGGAACAGCTCAACAAGGGTGCCGTCGCCAAGGCCGCGGGCAAGCGGGCCCCGGCGAAGGTGAAGATCGGCAACGACTACGTCCAGCTCGCGCACCAGCGCACGGACAAGGTCTTCGTGATCCTCGCCCAGTTCGGCGACGAGGTGGACAACACCACCCAGTGGAACGGCCAGCCCCGCTACGGCGGCACCCCCGGCCCGCGCCACGACCAGATCCCCAAGCCGGGCAAGGACGACAACCACACCCTGTGGTCGGCGGACTTCGACCGCGCGTACTACCAGAAGATGTTCTTCGACGACACGCCCGGCGCCGTGTCGATGCGCAACTACTACCGCACCCAGTCCTCCGGCCGGTACGACGTCGAGGGCACCGTCAGCGACTGGGTCACCCTCCCGTACAACGAGGCCCGCTACGGCAGCAACAAGGGCCCGCAGGGCTCCGGCGCCTGGACCCAGGGCCAGGAGTTCATCCGGGACGCCGTCAAGGCCTGGTACGACGGCGAGATCGCCAAGGGCCGCACCGTCGCCGACGTCAAGGCGCAGCTCGCCCAGTACGACGTCTACGACCGCTACGACCACGACAAGGACGGCGAGTTCAACCAGCCGGACGGCTACCTGGACAACGTCGTCGTGGTGCACGCGGGCGTGGACGAGACCTGGGGCGGCGGCGCCCAGGGCGCCGACGCGCTGTGGGCGCACCGCAGTTGGGCCTTCCCGGACGCGACCGGGCAGACCGGCCCGGAGGGCGACAAGATCGGCGGCGCACCGGTCGGCGACACCGGCCTGTACGTCTACGACTACGTCCAGGGGGGCGAGAACAGCGGCGTCGGCCTGTTCGCCCACGAGTACGGCCACAACCTCGGCCTGCCCGACCTGTACTCCACCAGCGGCGGCGACAACAGCGTCAACTTCTGGTCGCTGATGTCCTCCGGCTCGTACCTGGGCAAGGGCCCGAACACCACCGGCGGCTACCCCGGTGACCTCGACGCCTGGAGCAAGCTGCAGTTCGGCTGGCTCGACTACGACGAGGCGCAGGCCGCCACCCGCTCCACCCACGCCCTCGGGGTGAGCAGCTACAACACCGACCAGGCCCAGGCGGTCCTAGTCCACCTTCCGGACGGCACCACCAGCACCGACCTCACCGACCCGTACGAGGGCGGCCGGCAGTGGTGGAGCGACACCGGCGACAACCTCGACAACTCCCTGGCCCGGGACGTCGACCTGCGCACCGCCGCCGGCCCGGCCGCCCTGGACGCGGCGGTCTGGTACGACACCGAGCAGGACTACGACTTCCTGACCGTCGAGGCCTCCACCGACCAGGGCAAGCACTGGACCGCCCTCGGCGGCACCGTGGACGGCGCCCCGATCGGCAACACCAACGCCAACACCCCCGGCCTGAGCGGCGCTTCCGGCGGCTACAAGCAGCTGCACATCCCGCTGGACGGCTACCTCGGCCAGCAGGTCCGGCTGCGCTTCCACGCCACCTCGGACGGCAACACCCACGGCCGGGGCGTGCTGGTGGACGCCGTGAAGGCCACCGCCGGCACCGCCGTGCTGTTCGCCGACGGCGCCGAGAACGGCACCGACGGCTGGACGGCCAACGGCTTCACGGTGATCACCGGCCGCGCCGCCGTCAAGCAGCACCCGCGCGCGTACCTCGCCGAGAACCGCCGCTACACCGGCTACGGGGCGTTCCTGAAGACCGGCCCGTACAACTTCGGCTACAGCGGCGTCGCGGGCAAGGCCAACGTGGTGGACAACTACCCGTACCAGGAAGGCGTCCTGATCTGGCTCTGGGACACCTCGTACGGTGACAACAACACCAAGGACCACCCCGGCGGCGGGCTGATCCTGCCGATCGACGCCCGCCCGGCGCCGGTCCGCTTCACCGACGGGACGCTGGTCAACGGGCGGGCGCAGACCTACGACGCGACCTTCTCGCTCAAGCCGACCACGGCGTTCACCCTGCACAAGGGCGGCGTCCCGGTGCGCGTCCCGGCCAAGCCGGCCGTCCCGGTGTTCAACGACCACACCGGGGTGTACGGCGACCCGGCCACGCCGCAGCTGACGGTGAAGGTGCCGGACACCAACACGAAGATCGAGGTCGTCCGGGAGTCCCAGGGCGGGAAGATCACCACCGTCCGGGTGGGCCCGGCCTCCTGAGGCCCGCACCGCCGTGACGAAAGGCCCCGGATCCCCCCGACGAAAAGGGATCCGGGGCCTGCTCGTGCCCGCCGCGGCCCACGTCCCCGGGCCGCGGGCGGTGTGCGCGGCGGTGACCACGCCGCGGGCGGTACGCGCGGCGGTGACCACACCGCGGACGGTGCGCGCCGCGGCTCAGTTCCCCACGCCTCGGGCGGTGCGCGCGGCGGTGACCACGCCGAGGGCGGTGATCGCGGCGATCCCGAGGGTCATGTACCGGGCCGAGTCGACCGGGGCGTCCCCGCCCAGGTTGACCAGGGTGCCGGCCAGCGCCGAGGTCACCGAGAAGGCGATCAGCTGGGTGGTGTTGATCGCCGCGGCCGCCTTGCCGCCCTCCGCCGGATCGCTGCTGCTGCGCATCGCGGCCACACTCAGGTGCGGGAAGGCCAGCCCGATCCCGGTGCCGGCGCCGAACAGCGCCACCGCCCAGAGCAGCACCCTCGGCCCGGAGGCGTGCCCGGTCTGCGACAGCCCGTAGACCAGCAGCCCGCCGACCAGCACCAGCGGGGCGGCGCGGATCGCCAGGGCCCGGCCGCGGGCCGACTCGATGCCGACGCTGAACAGCTGGGCGGTGGTCCAGCCCGCCGAGGTGGTGGCGCCGAGGAAGCCGGCCACCAGCGGGGAGAGGCCGCCCAGCTGCTGGCCGAACAGCGGGATGAAGTTCTCCGTCACCACGCCCGCGCAGAGCACCGCGACGGTCAGGTAGAGCCACTTCAGCGGGTTGCCGGCCCGGTAGGTCTGCCGCGGCAGCACCGTGGCCGCCGCGCGCCGCTCGACCGCCACGAATCCCACCAACAGCGCCAGTCCGGCGAGCAGGCACACGGCGGTCGGCCAGCCGCTCGGCACCGTCGAGCTGATGCTGAAGGCGGCCGCCGCCAGGGTGAGCAGCAGCAGTGAGGGCAGCGGCACCGGGCCGCTGCCGTGCCCCGCCCCGGAGCGCCCGGGCAGCACCCGGCGGGCCACCACCGCCAGCGCCAGCGCGGCGACCAGCAGCAGGACGTACGCCCCGCGCCAGGCCCCGAGCTGGGCGAAGAGCCCGCCCAGCGACGGTCCGACCAGGGTGCCGACGCCCCACATCGCGGAGACCAGTCCGGCCGCGCGGGTCCACAGCCGCTCCGGCAGGGCGCTGCGGATCACGGCGTAGCCGAGCCCGGCCACCAGTCCGCCGCCGAGGCCCTGCACCACCCGGCCGAGGATCAGAGCCGCCATCGACGGGCTGAGCGCGTTGATCACCGCGCCCGCGCCGAAGACCAGGAAGCCCAGCACGTAGGCCCGGGCCGCGCCGAGGCGGTCCAGCAGCCGGCTGACCAGCATCGAGGCGATGACGGCGGCCGTCAGGAAGCCGGTGGCCACCCACGCGTAGTACCGCTCACCGCCGGTGTCGGCGACGATCGAGGGCATCAGGGCGGCGGTGAAGTAGAGGTTCATCGCGTACAGCGCGACGCCGCCGGCCAGGATCGAGGCGGGGGCGGCGTAACGGCGGGAGAAGAGTTCGCGCCACCCGCCGGAGGCCCCCGCGGACGGCGACTCCGGCGGGCAACTGTCCAGCTGGGCAGCGGTGGTGCGGTTCTCGACCGCAGGTGATTCGGTCACGTCCGGTACGCTAGGACTTCAATAGAACTTGAAGTCAAGGAGCCGCCATGACCACCGCGCCGGTCGATCTGCTGAGTGTCGGCGAGGTGGCCCGCCGGGCCGGGATCGCCACCTCGGCGGTGCGCTTCTACGAGGACCAGGGGCTGATCTCCGCCGAGCGCACGTCGGGCAACCAGCGGCGCTACCGGCGGCACGTGCTGCGCCGGATCTCGCTCATCCTGGTCGCCAAGCGGCTCGGCATCCCGCTCTCCGAGGTCGCCGAGGTGTTCACCGGCCTGCCCGAGGACCGGATGCCCGGCAAGCACGACTGGGAGCGGATCTCCCGGCGCTGGGCCGAGCAGCTGCGCGCCCGCCGGACCGAGTTGGAGCGGCTGGAGGAGGAGCTGACCGGCTGCATCGGCTGCGGCTGCGTGTCCCTGCGCCGCTGCCGGGTGCTCAACCCGGGGGACGAACTGGCGGCCGAGGGCCCGGGCCCGCGCCGGTTGCTGCCGGAGGAGGGCCTGCTGCCCGTCGAGGAGTGAGCGAGTGAGCGGGGAAACCCGTCGGGAAGAGAGCGGGTGACCCGCCGGGAAGAGAGCGGGTGACCCGCCGAGGAATGGGCGGGCCACCCGTCGAGGATGGGGCGGGGAAAGGGGTGGAACCCGGTCGGACGCGGCCCTCGCAGGGTTCCCCGCCGCGTCCGACCGGGGGCTTTTTCGGGCGGCCTCAGGCCTCCGGGAAGTGGCAGGCCGCCTGCCGCTCGCCGGGCCCGGCGATCTTCAGCAGCGGCCGCTCGGTGCGGCAGAGGTCCTGGGCCTTGGGGCAGCGCGGGTGGAAGGTGCAGCCGGGCGGCGGGTCGGCCGGGCTCGGCGGGTCGCCGAGCAGCACGATCCGCTCCCGCCGGCGCTCCGCCTCCGGGTCGGGCAGCGGAACGGCGGACAGCAGCGCCTTGGTGTACGGGTGCGCGGGGTTCCCGTACACCTCGGCCTTGTCGCCGATCTCCACGATCCGGCCCAGGTACATCACCGCGACCCGGTCGCAGACCCGCTTGACCACCGAGAGGTCGTGCGCGATGAACACGTACGCCAGCCCCAGCTCCTGCTGGAGCCGCTCCATCAGGTTGACCACCTGGGCCTGGATGGAGACGTCCAGCGCGGAGACCGGCTCGTCGGCGATCACCAGCCGCGGCGAGGTGGCCAGCGAGCGGGCGATGCCGATGCGCTGGGCCTGGCCGCCGGAGAACTCGTGCGGGTAGCGGTCCAGGTGCTCGGGGATCAGCCCGACCAGCTCCATCAGCTCGGCGGCGCGCTTGCGCGCGTCCGCCGCGCTCCCGCCCTGGACCAGCAGCGGCTCGGAGATGATCCGGGCCACCGTCTGCCGGGGGTTGAGCGAGGAGTACGGGTCCTGGAAGACCATCTGGAGGTCGCGCCGGTGCGGCCGCAGCTGGGCCTGGGAGAGCCCACCGATCTCGGTGCCGTCGAAGGTGACGGTGCCCGAGGTCGGGTCGAGCAGCCGGACGATCATCCGCCCGGTGGTGGACTTGCCGCAGCCGGACTCGCCGACCAGGCCGAGGGTCTCGCCCGCGCCGACGTCGAAGCTCACCCCGTCCACGGCCCGGACCGGCGCACCGGGCCGCCCGGTGCGGCTTCGCCGACCGGGGAAGGTCTTCACCAGGTCCCGTACCGAGAGCAGCGGCCCGGCCGCGCCCTTCGTCGACGGCGTGGTCATCACAGCACCCCTTCCGGCACCAGCGGCAGGTGGCAGGCGGCCTGGTGGCCGGGGGCGAGCCGGTCGAGCACGGGGCGCTCGGCCAGGCAGCGGGCGTGCTCCTCGACGGACGCCGCGGTGGTGCGGGCGCAGCGCGGGGCGAAGGAGCAGCCGGGGGCGGGGGCGATCAGCGACGGCGGGCTGCCGGGGATGGCCCGCAGCGGGGCGTCGTCGGTGTCGTCCAGGCGCGGCAGCGAGTCCAGCAGGCCGCGCGTGTACGGGTGCGCGGGCTGCGCGAACAGCCGGTCCACCGGGGCCTGTTCGGCGGCCCGGCCGCCGTACATGACCAGCACCTCGTGGGCGACCCGGGCGACCACGCCGAGGTCGTGGGTGATCATCACGACGCCGAGGCCGCGCTCCTGCTGGATCCGGGCGATCAGGTCGAGGATCTGCGCCTGGACGGTGACGTCGAGGGCCGTGGTGGGCTCGTCGGCGATCAGCAGCTCGGGCTCGCAGGCGAGCGCCATGGCGATCATGACGCGCTGGCGCATGCCGCCGGAGAACTGGTGCGGGTACTCGTCGACCCGGCGGGCCGGCTCCGGGATGCCGACCTCGGCCAGCATCTCCACCGCCTTGGCCCTCCCGGCCTTGCGGTTCGCCTTGAAGTGCACCCGGTAGTGCTCGGCGATCTGCTCGCCGACCGTGTAGAAGGGGTGCAGGCTGGACAGCGGGTCCTGGAAGATCATCGCGATCCGGCGGCCCCGGACGACGCCCAGTTCCTTCTCCCCGAGCCCGTTCAGCTCCTGGCCGTTCAGCCGGATCGAGCCGGTGACGCTGGCGCCGCGGTGCAGGCCCATGACGGCGAGCGAGGTGACGGACTTCCCGCTGCCCGACTCGCCGACCAGCCCGAGGGTGCGCCCGGCCTCGACGGTGAAGGAGATCCCGTCCACCGCCCGGACGGTGCCGCGCGGGGTGTCGAAGGCGACCTTGAGGTCCTCGACCTCCAACAGTCCGGTCATCAGTACCTCACTCTCGGGTCGACGAACGCGTACAGCAGGTCGACCAGCAGGTTCGCCGCGACGATGAAGAAGGCCGCGAGCAGGGTGACGCCGAGGATGACGGGCTGGTCGGAACGGCCCAGGCCGTCGTAGAACAGCCGGCCCACGCCGGGCAGGCCGAAGATCGACTCGGTGATCACCGCGCCGGCCAGCAGGCCGCCGAGGTCCATCCCGAAGATGGTCAGGATCGGCGTCATCCCGGAGCGCAGCCCGTGCTTGACGGTGACCGTCAGCGGCGGCAGGCCCTTGGCCCGGGCGGTGCGGATGTACGGCTCGGCCATCGCCTCGATCATCGAGTTGCGGCTCTGCCGGGCGTACATGGCGGCGTACAGCAGGGCCAGCGCGATCCACGGCAGCAGCAGGTTGGAGCCCCACTCCAGGGGGTTGTCGGTGAACTTGTGGTACGAGGGGTAGGGCAGCAGGCCGGCCGTCCTGACGACGCCCCAGATCAGCATGATCGAGGTGAAGTAGACCGGCAGCGAGGCGGTGCCGACGGACAGCACCATCAGTGTCTTGTCGATCGGCCGGCCCTTGCGCAGCGCCGAGGTGACGCCCGCGCCGAGGCCGAGGACCAGCCAGAGCGCGGCCGCGCCGAGGGCCAGCGAGATCGAGACCGGCAGGCGGTCGGTGAGCAGGTCCCAGACCGGCAGCCCGTACTCGTAGGAGTAGCCGAGGCAGGGGAAGCCGCAGTGCACCGCGCTGGGGCCGGAGCCGTAGTCGCGGCCGGCGAAGATGCCGCCGAGGTAGGCGAGGAACTGCTCCCAGACCGGCTTGTCCAGGCCCATCGCGGCCTTGACGTCGGCGAGCCGCTCGGGGCTGCAGGTCTTGCCGCAGGCGGCCGCGGCCGGGTCGTTGGGCAGCAGGTAGAAGATGGTGAAGGTGATGGCGCAGATGGCGAGCAGGATGCCCACCACTCCGAGCAGCCGGCGGCCGAGGTAGAGGATCACGACCGGCCTCCCCGGGGGTCGAGGATGTCCCGCAGCGCGTCGCCGAGCAGGGTGAAGGCGAGCACGGCGACGAACAGGAACGCGGTCGGGATCAGGAAGTAGGTCGGGTCGGTCTCGTAGTGCACGATGCTCTCGGCGATCATCTGGCCCCAGGACGCCGTCGGCGGGCGGACGCCCACGCCGAGGTAGCTGAGCGCGGCCTCGGTGGCGATCATGCCGGGGACGAGCAGGGTGGTGTAGGCGATGATCGGGCCGGAGACGTTCGGCAGGATCTCGCGGGTGAGGATCCGCCAGGAGCGCGCCCCGCCGACCTTGGCGGCCTCGACGTACTCGCGGTGCTTGAGCGAGAGGGTCTGGCCGCGCACCACCCGGGCGATGCCGGGCCAGGTGAACAGCCCGATCACCAGGGTGATCAGGAGGATCCGGTTGACGTCCTTGGCCACCGACATCATCGCGATCATGAAGATCAGCGAGGGGAAGGACATCGTGAGGTCCATCAGCCGGGACAGCACCGTGTCGACGCGCCCGCCGAAGTAGCCGGCCGCGATGCCGGCCAGGGTGCCCACGACCACGACGACGGCGGTCGCGGTGAAGGCGATCAGCAGCGAGACCTGCCCGCCGTGCAGCACCCGGGCGAACAGGTCGCGGCCGGTGCCCGGCTCGACGCCGAGCCAGTGCCGGGCGCTGATCCCGCCGAAGTCGCCCCGGGGCACGCCGCCCAGGTACGGGTCGATGGCGCGCTTGTCGAACTCCTCGGGGGTCCAGCCGCCGAGCGAGCTGAGCGGGCCGGCCAGCGCGGCGGCCAGCACCAGCACGCCGACGGTGATCAGTCCGAACCGGGCCGAGCCCTTGGCCCACAGCTGGTCCCAGACCAGCCGCCAGGGCCCGCGCCCGGCACTCTTCTTGGCGCCCCCCGCCGTGGCGTCGGCCACGGCGGGGGGCTCAGTGGTGGTACTCATCGCTTCCGGCCCCTCACTTGCCCTTGGCGGGGTCCTTGAGGCCGATGGCACCCAGGTCGAGCATGCCGGCGTAGCCCTGGTTGCCGAACGCGCCGGCCACGTTGCTGCCGACCAGCAGGGGGCGGCGCTGCCAGATCAGCGGGACGGCCGGGGCCTTCTTCGCCAGGTCCTGGTCCAGCTGCTGCCAGGCCTTGTTGGCCTCGTTGACGTCCGTCATGGCCGCGATCTGGTCCATCCGGTCCATCGTGGCCTGGTCCTTGTACTGGCTCAGGTTGCCCTGGTTGCCCTTCTCCTTGATGGTGCGGCCGTCGAACTGGAACGGCAGGAAGGTCGCACCGGAGGGGTAGTCGGGGCACCAGCCGTTGATGGTCAGCTCGGGGGCGTTCTTGGTGTCGCCGACGGTGTCCTGGAAGGCGGACGGGTCGGTGGTGTTGATGGTGACCTGGACGCCGGCCTTGGACAGCGACTGCTGGATCGCCTCGGCGCGGGTCTTGTCGCCGAGCGAGACGGTGAGCGAGACCTTGAGGTCGGTCTTGCCGGCCTCCTGGAGCAGCTTCTTGGCCTTCTCCGGGTCCCCGGTGGCCGGGATCTTCAGCGGGTCGGACTTGACGCCGCCGGTCAGCGACGGCGGCAGGTAGGAGGTCGCCACGTCGGCCATCGCCGGGCCACCGAAGGCCGTCACCTGCGCGTCGCGGTCGACCGCCCACATCATCGCCTCGCGCACCTTCGGGTCGTCGAAGGGGGCCTTGGCGGTGTTCAGGTACAGCATGTCGGTACAGCCGGTGACCTCGGCGGCCATCCGGGACTTGACGTCCTGCTTGGGCAGCACCTTGGCGACGGTCTCGTGCTGCATCCACGGCATGTTGATCGCGTTGGCGTCGGCGCCGTCGCTGGCGATGATCCGGTCGTCGGCCTGACCGCCCTTGATGCCCTGGGTGACCACGACCTTGTCCGGGTACGCCTTGCGGACGGTGTCGGTGGCCTGATCCCAGTTGGTGTTGCGGACCAGCACCAGCTGCTTGCCGCGGTCGTAGGTCTCGATCTTGTACGGGCCGGAGGAGAACGGCCGGGCGTCGTACTGGGTGCCCTTCTCCTGGGACTGCGGCACCGGGGAGAAGGTCGGCAGCGAGACGGTGGAGGAGAACTCGGCGACCGGGCGCTTCAGGTGGAAGACGATGGTCTTGTCGTCCGGGGTCTCGATGCTCGACAGGTGCTCGCCGTTCAGCGGGCCCTTGTAGTTCTCGCCGTCGGCCAGGTACTGGATCGCGTAGTCGGGGCCGCCGGTGAGGTCAGGGGAGTAGGACCGCTCGACGTTGTACTTGATGTCGGCGGACTTGATCGGCGTGCCGTCCTCGTACTTGAGGCCGTCCTTGAGCGTGAAGGTCCACACCTTGCCGCCCTCGGAGGACTTGCCGAGGTCGGTGGCGAGGTCCGGGACGATCTCGCTGCCGGCCGCGCCGGGCTCGGACTTGAAGGTGGTCAGCGTCCGGTAGAGCAGCCGGGTGCCGAAGTCCATGTGCGGCACCACCCAGTTGCGGGCCGGGTCGAGGTGCGCGAAGTCCTGGTTGGTCAGGACGGTGAGGGTGCCACCCTTCACGGGGGTGCCGCCGATGATCGAGCCGGACGCCGCGCCCGGGCCCTTGCTGTCGGAGGGGGCGGCGTCGGTGCCGCTGTCGCTCTTGTCGTTCGAGCAGGCCCCGAGGCCGAGGGTGAGGGTCGCCGCGAGGGCCGCCGCGAGGGCGGCGTGGGTGCGCCTGGTCATGTTGCAACTCCGCTGTGGGGGGCCTGATCGTCCGATCTGGCCGCTGCGCTGTGTGACCCGTAACATAGTAATGTGAAATTGCACTGCACAAGAGGTGACGCCACCCGTTACCGAGCTGTGTCCGTGCCCCGCATCTCCCCAGTCCCGCCTAGGAGTTCACCGGTGACCCTTCCCCCGACCGGCCTCAACACCGGAAGCCACGACCTCCCGGTCTCCCCCGCCCTCGCCTCGTTCATGGCCACCAGCTGGGCCGCGACCCCGCTCCCCACCGACCAGCGGGTCCCCGGCTACGACCGCTTCCCCGGCCGCCGCGCCCGGCTCTCCGCCGCCTTCCCCGGCGAGCGACTGGTCGTCCCGGCCGGCCGCCTCAAGGTCCGCTGCAACGACCTCGACTACCGCTTCCGCCCGCACAGCGCGTACGTCTGGCTCACCGGCCTCACCGGCGAGGACCAGGCCGACCACGTCCTCGTCCTCGAACCGGCCGGCCCCGAGGGCCACGAGCCGGTCCTCTACCTGCGTCCGCGCTCCCCGCGCGACGGCGGCGAGTTCTACCGCGACCGCCGGTACGGCGAGTTCTGGGTCGGCTCCCGCCCCGACCTCGCCGAAGCGGCCCGACTCACCGGGGTGCGCACCGAACACCTCGACGACCTCGGCAAGCTGCTCGCCGGCCCGCAGCCGCCCACCCGGGTCCTGGCCGGCACCGACCCGCTGGTCGACGAGGCCACCGGGCGGCCGTCCGCGGACCGCCGGGACGGCGAACTGGCCGCGGTGCTCTCCGAGTTGCGCCTGGTCAAGGACCAGTGGGAGATCGGACAGCTGCAACTGGCCGTCGACCACACCACCACCGGCTTCGAGGACGTCGTCCGCGCCCTGCCCACCGCGCTGCGCCACCACCGCGGCGAACGCTGGATCGAGGGCGTCTTCGACCTGCGCGCCCGCGCCGAGGGCAACGGCACCTCCTACACCACCATCGCCGCCTCCGGCGCCCACGCCTGCGTGCTGCACTGGATCCGCAACGACGGCGCCCTCGACCCGAACTCCCTGCTGCTGCTGGACGCCGGCGTCGAGACCGACACCCTCTACGCCGCCGACATCACCCGCACCCTCCCGCTCAGCGGCACCTTCACCCCCGTCCAGCGCCAGGCCTACGACCTCGTCCTCGCCGCCCAGAGCGCCGGCATCGCCACCCTGCGCCCGGGCGCGCAGTTCCGCGACTTCCACCGCGCCGCCATGCGGGTCATCGCCGAGGGCCTCGCCGACTGGGGCGTCCTGCCCGTCTCCGCCGAGGAGGCCCTCGCCGAGGACAACGGCCTCTACCGCCGCTACACCCTCTGCGGCAGCGGCCACATGCTCGGCCTCGACTACCACGACTGCGCCAAGTCCCGCGCCGACCGCTACCTCGACGGCACCCTGGAGGAGGGCATGGTCCTCACCGTCGAACCGGGCCTCTACCTCCAGCCCGACGACGAAACCCTCCCCGCCGAACTCCGCGGCCTCGGCATCCGCATCGAGGACGACCTGGTCATCACCGCCGACGGCGCCCACCTGATGTCGAGCGCCCTCCCCCGCGCCGCCACCGACGTCGAATCCTGGATGGCGACCCTGCTCTCCTGAGCCCGGGAGCGGGCGATCGAGCCACCTTGGTCGTCCGCTCCCCCTGCCGCGCGCCCCGGCGCGTCAGGCGCGGGCCGACCGCCACAGGGCGGTGACGATCTGCTCCGCCGGGCCGGTGCGGGCGAGCTTGTGGGCGGTGCCGGCCCAGAGGTGCATGGCGGCCGTGTCGCCGCGGCGGGCGGCGGCGGCGCGCAGGGGGGCGGTGAGGCGGTTGACGTCGGGGTAGGCGGGCGGGGCGTACGGGCCGTGGCGGTCGATGAAGGCGTTGCGCAGGCCGCGGGCCGGGCGGCCGGTGAAGGCGCGGGTGACGACCGTCTCCGGCAGTTCGACGAGCGCGGCCCGGTGGGCGGCCGGGGCACCCGACTCGTCCGACCGCAGCAGCGCCGTACCCAGCTGCACCGCCACCGCTCCCGCCCGCAGCGCCGCCGCCACGGCCGGGCCGTCACCGAGCCCGCCCGCGGCGATCAGCGGCAGCCCCGTCACCTCCCGTACCGCGGGCAGCAGTCGGAGCAGCGGCAGCTCCCCCGGCTGGTCCGTCACCCGGTGGGTGCCGCGGTGGCCGCCCGCCTCCGGCCCCTGCACGCACAGCGCGTCCATCCCGACCGCCTCCGCCGCCCGCGCCTCCTGCGGCGTGGTGACGGTGGCGACCTGGGTCGTCCCGGCCGCCCGCAGCGCCGCCGCCTCCTCGGCCGTCGGCAGCCCGAAGGTGTACGAGACCACCGGCACCGGATCCGCGAGCAGCGCGGCGAGCTTGGCCTCCCAGTCGTCCCGGTCCGGCGCGGTCTCCTCCGGCAGCGTCACGCCCCACCGCTCGGCCTCGGGCCGCAGCCGCTCCCGGTACGCGGCGACGGCCGCCCCGTCCCCGGGCCGGCCCGGCACGAACAGGTTCACCCCGTACGGCCGGTCGGTCGACCTCCGCACCGCGGCGATCTGCTCGGACATCCCCGCGGCGCTCTTCATCCCCGCGGCCAGGAACCCCAGCCCGCCGGCCCGGTTCACCGCCGCCACCAGTTCGGGCGTCGAGGGCCCGCCCGCCATCGGGGCGGCGATCACGGGGACGACGAGCTCGTCGAGCCGGACGGTCATCGGGCGCTCCTCACACTGCCACGGGCACGGAACGCCCCCACCCTACGCTCAGCGGATCAGCCCCAGCCGCCGCGCCTCGCGCACCGCCGCCGTGCGCGAGTCCACCCCCAACTTGGTGTAGATGTGCACCAGATGGGACTTCACCGTGGCCTGGCTCAGGTGCAGCCGCTGACTGACCTGCTGGTTGGTCAGCCCGTCCGCGACCAGCCCCAGCACCTCGGTCTCCCGGGCGCTGAGCGCCGCCGCCGGCGTCCGCATCCGCTCCAGCAGCCGGTCCGCCACGCTGGGCGCCAGCGCACTGCGCCCGGCCGCGGCGGCCCGCACGGCCTGGGCCAGCTCCTCCGGCGGCGCGTCCTTCAGCAGGTAGCCGGTGGCGCCCGCCTCCAGGGCAGGCAGGGTGTCCGCGTCGGTGTCGTACGTGGTGACCACCAGCACCCGCGGCGCGCCCGCCCGGGCGGTGATCGCCGCGGTGGCCTGCGCCCCGTTCATCGCCGACCCGGGTCCGAACTGGAGGTCCATGAGCACCACGTCCACCCCCGGCTCCGCCGCCAGCTCGACGGCCCGCTCGGCGGTGGCCGCCTCCGCCACGATGGCGAAGTCCGGCTCGCACTCCAGCACCGCCCGCAGCCCGGCCCGCACCACCGGGTGGTCGTCCGCGATGAGCAGCCGGATCACGGGCCCACCTCCGCGGTGACCGGCAGCTGCACCGCCACCGTCGTGCCCTCCCCGGGCGCCGACTCCACCGTGAAGCCGCCGCCGAGCGCCCGCGCCCGGGCCCGCATCGAGGGCAGCCCGAACCCGCCGTCGCCGCCGGTGCGGCCGGCGACCGCCGCCGGGTCGAACCCGGCTCCGTCGTCGTACACGTCCAGTGCCACCTCACCCTCCATGTAGCTGAGCGTCACCTCGGCCCGGGTGGCCCCCGCGTGCCGGACGGTGTTGCCGAGCGCCGACTGCGCGATCCGCAGCAGCGCGACCTCCTGCGCGGCCGGCAGCCGGACCGGGGCGCCGGAGACGTGCAGTTTCACCGGCAGTCCGCTCTGCGCCGTCGTCGTCGCGCTCAGCCGCTCCAGCGCGACCGGCAGCGGATCGCCGTCCAGCGCGGGCGGGGTGAGCGCCCGGACGAACCGCCGGGCCTCGTCCAGGTTGTCCTGGGCGGCCTGCCGCGCCTGCTCGACGTACCCGGCGGCGGCCTCGGTGCGCTCCGGCAGGGCCCGCTGGGCCGCCCGCAGCAGCAGCTGGATGGAGCTGAGGCTCTGTGCGAGGGTGTCGTGGATCTCCCGGGCGAGCCGCTCCCGCTCGGCCAGCACGCCGGCCGTGTGGTGCGCGGCGGCGGCGTCGGCGCGGGCGGCGGTCAGTTCGTCGATCAGCCGGCGGCGCTCCTCGCTCTCCCGGTACAGCGCCTGGTAGCCGAGCACGGTGGCGGTGGCGACGGCCGCGCCGAGCGCGGGCCCGATCGAGGCGGCGAAGCCGAAGCTGTGCTGGTGCCAGGACCAGGCGGCGATCGACGCGGCGGCGGTCAGCCCGACGGCCACCAGCCCGCCGCGGCGCCCCAGTAGGTGCAGTTCCAGGAAGTACAGCGGGAACGCCAGCCAGACCCCGTCCTGGGTGGTGATCAGCACGCCCGCCCAGGTGAGGCCGAGCAGCACCAGCCAGAGCGCGGCCGCCCGGCGCGAGCGGCGCACGGCGGCCAGCTGCGGCCCGACGGTGTAGACGGCGGCCATCGCGGTGGCCGCGGCGGCGACGGCGGCCGGATCGCCGCCGCGCTCGACGAAGACGGCCCGGGCGACGGCGAGCGCGAGCAGGCCCGCAACGAGCAGGTGCAGGCAGACCTGGAGGACGCGGGCGACGGGGGTGGTTCTGGATCGTTCGGTCGCCATCCGTCCAGCCTAAGTCGGCGCCCGCGGCGCGGCATCAATCAAAAGGTTGAACTCGGCGTCTTCCCTTTGATGCCCAGGATGCAATCCCCGGCGCGATGCCCCGGGGCCCGCCTGCCCGGCACCGTGGAAGCGTCGAAAGAAACTGCGCAGAGAGAGGCTCACCGTGTTCGTCGCCTGGAGGGACCTCAGGTTCGCCAAGGGGCGGTTCGCCCTGATGGGGACCGTCATCGTGCTGATCACCGTCCTGGTCGGTCTGCTGTCCGGGCTGACCGCCGGACTCGGCCGGCAGAACATCTCCGCGATCACCGGCCTGCCCGCCGACCACCTGGTCTTCGGCAAGCCGGCCGACGGACAGAAGCTCTCCTTCACCGACTCCCAGGTCACCCCCGACCAGTGGCAGGCCTGGGCCCGCGAGCCCGGCGTCACCTCCGCCCAGCCGATCGGCATCACCACCACCAAGGCCGCCGCCGGCCAGCGCACCGCCGCGCTCTCCGCCTTCGGCGTCCCGGACGGCTCCGGGCTCGCCCCGCAGGGCACCCGGATCGCCGCCGGCCAGGCGGTGCTGTCCGAGACCGCCGCGGAGAACCTGGGCGGCCTCACCGCCGGCGCCGAGTTCACCCTGGCCGGGCACCCGCTGAAGGTCGCCGCCGTCGAGGGCGACGCCGCGTACAGCCACACCCCGGTGATCTGGACCAGCCTCGGCGACTGGCAGCAGTTCGCCCCCAACGGCGCCGGCCACGCCACCGTCATCGCCCTCGACACCGCGAAGGGCGCCGACCTGGCCGCCGCCGACGCCCGCCACGGCACCGAGACCCGCACCCGCGACGACGCACTCGCCGCGATCGGCTCCTACACCTCGGAGAACGGCTCCCTCCAACTGATGCGCGGCTTCCTGTTCGCCATCTCGGCGCTGGTGATCGGCGCGTTCTTCACCGTCTGGACGATCCAGCGCAGCGGCGACATCGCCGTCCTCAAGGCCCTCGGCGCCTCCACCCGCTACCTGCTGCGCGACGCGCTCGGACAGGCCGTCCTGCTGCTGGTGCTCGGCACGGTCGTCGGCACCGCGATCGCCTCCGGGTTCGGCGCGCTGATCGGCTCCGCCGTCCCCTTCGTCCTGGACGCCCCGACCGTCCTGCTGCCCGCCGCCGTCATGATCGCCCTCGGCGCGATCGGCGCGGCCCTGTCCATCCGCCGGATCACCTCCGTCGACCCGCTGACCGCCCTCGGGAGCGCCCGATGAGTCTTGTCCTCGACCGCATCACCCTCACGTACCCGGACGGCGACGGCCGGCTCACCGCCCTGGACGAGGTCTCGCTGACCGTCCCCAAGGGCTCCCTCACCGCCGTCGTCGGCCCCTCCGGCTCCGGCAAGTCCAGCCTGCTGGCGGTCGCCGCCACCCTGATCACCCCGGACTCCGGGCAGGTGGTCATCGACGGCACCGACACCACGGGCCTCAGCCGGGCGGAACTCACCGCGCTGCGCCGCACCAGGATCGGCATCGTCTTCCAGCAGGCCAACCTGCTGCCCTCGCTCACCGCGGTGGAGCAGCTGCAGGTGATGGCCCACCTGGACGGCCGCGCCCCGCGCACCGCCCTGCCCCGGGCCCTGGAACTCCTGGACGCCGTCGGCCTGCGCGACCAGGCCGCCCGCCGCCCGCACCAGCTGTCCGGCGGTCAGCGCCAGCGGATCAACATCGCCCGCGCGCTGATGAACGACCCCACGGTGCTCCTGGTGGACGAGCCCACCAGCGCCCTCGACCACGAACGCGGCGCCGCCGTCCTGGAGTTGATCACCGACCTCACCCACCGCCGGGCCACCGCCACCGTCCTGGTCACCCACGACCGCACCCACCTGACGGCCGTCGACCAGATCGCCGAGGTCCACGACGGAAGGCTGACGCTCCCGGCCGCGGCGGTCTGACCTACTTCTTGGCGATGAGCACGTCGTCCACCGAGAGCGTCACAGCGGCGCCGATCGACTCCGGCAGCGTGAACGACTGCCCGGGGTGGTGGACGGCGTGCACCCGGTACTCGCCATCTCGCGGCTCGGTCAGAACCATGACCTTCAGGTTCTTGCGGTCGACGATGAGATGGACGGGCACTCCCGCACCGGCATACAGAGCCGGCTTGACCTTCACGTCGGTCAGGTAGTTCGACGATGTCACCTCGACCACCGGCCTGAAGATCACCGGGTCGTAGTTGTTGCTCTCGACCAAGTGATCTGCATGGGCGCCCGATCCTCAGACTTCACCCGGACGAGTGGTTCAGCGTCTAGCGGGACCGCAGTCGCAGGGCCGAGGACTCCGGCTCGGCGGGCTTCTCCTCGCCGGCCCACAGCGAGCGGACGTGGCTGAGGTGGCGGATCATGCAGGCCTCGGCGCCCGCCGCGTCACCGGCGAGCAGGAGGTCCAGCAGCTCCAGGTGCTCCTCCGCGGAGGAGACCAGCTCGCCGCGCTCGTCCAGCCGGTTGAGGCCGTACAGCCGCGAGCGCTTGCGCAGGTCGCCGACCACCTCGACCAGCCGGGTGTTGCCGGCCAGCCCCAGGAGGTCGAGGTGGAACTGGCGGTCGGCCTCCAGGTAGCCGATCAGGTCGTGCTTGCGGGCCGCGGCGACGATCGCCTCGGCCTGCGGGCGCAGCCGCTCCAGCTGTTCCGCGGTGGCGGTGCGGGCCACCCGGCCGACGGTCGGGACCTCGATCAGGGCGCGGATCTCGGTGTAGTCGTCGAGGTCGCGGTCGGTGAGCTCGGTGACCCGGAAGCCCTTGTTGCGGACGGCCTCGACCAGGCCCTCACGGGCGAGGTCGAGCATGGCCTCGCGGACCGGGGTCGCGGAGACGCCGAAGTCGGCGGCGAGCGCGGGCGCGGAGTAGACCATGCCGGGGCGCAGTTCGCCGGAGATCAGGGCCGCCCGGAGCGCGTGGGCGACCTGGTCGCGAAGCCGCTCCTGTACGGAGATCAGGGTGCGGGATTTGAGGTCGGCCATGGTGTTCCTCCGGATGGGTGCAGAACACCAGCGTACAATGTCACGTTACGTTGCGTACGCAACAGCAGACGATTCACACACCTGCGACGACGGCCCCTCGCGACACCGAACGCCATGGTGGCAGCGGCCGTCGACCGCGACAACGGCCGACGGCACACGATCTTCCACCCTGTACGGAGGGCTACGCCCGGCGGAACTGGCCCACCAGGGTGGTCAGGCCGGCCGCACCGTTCCCGTCCGCCGCGCCCCGCCGGAACGCCTCCGCCAGGACGGCCGGAAGGGCGCCGTCCACCCCGGAGTCCTCCGCGGTGTGCCGGACGTGCTCGATGCTCGCCAGGGCCATCGCCAGCCGGTCGACGTCGCCGCGGTGGTCCCCGGCGGTGATCCTCGGCGCGTAGAACGCCTGGAAGCCGGCCATCGAGGCGGCGGTCGAGGACAGGTACGGCAGGAACTCCTCGGCCGAGATGCCGTTGGCCTCGGCGATCGCCGTGGCGTGCAGGTAGCCGACCATCGAGGACCAGAACAGGTCCATCTGGATCTGGTAGTACAACTGCGCCAGTCCGGGGTCGTCACCCCGGTAGTCGACCCCGGTGAGCACCTCCAGGGCGTCACGGTGCCGCTGGAACAGCTCGACCGGGCCGCTGTAGAAGGTGGACGACCCGGGGCTGCCGATGCCCGACGGCGGCACCTGCACCCCGCCGGTCAGGTGCCCGGCGCCGCGCTCGGCCAGCCAGCGGGCGGCCTCGCGGGCCCGCCCCGGGGTGTCCGAGCCGAGGTTCGCGATCACCTTCCCCTTCAGCGCCGGCTCGACCGACTCCAGCACCCCGAACACCGCGTCGTAGTCGGTGAGGCTGAGCACCACCAGCTCGTTCGCCGCCACCGCCGCCTCCGCGCCGGGCGCGGCCTGCGCACCGCGGGCCACGAGCGCGTCGGCCCGCGCGGCCGTACGGTTCCACACCGTGACGTCGTACCCGGCGTCCAGGAACGCCCCGGCCATGGCCTGCCCCATCGGGCCGAGCCCGATCACCGTCACGGACCGCTTCGACTGCTGCTCCACGGACATGCGTCTTCCCCTCCACCGGAAACGATTCTCTAGAACGAGCGCTCTATCCAGAGCGCCGGAGCCGACGCTAGCACAGGAGTAGAACGAACGCTCTACCCAGAACCTCGGCTAGGATCGCGGCGTGAAGACGCCCGAGAGAGCCGACGCGAGCCCGAACGCGAAGACGAACGCGAAGACGGGCACGAACGCGCACGCGAGGACGAACGCGAAGGCCGAAGCGAAGCCCGGCACCCGTGAGCGGATCGTCCGGGCCACCTCCCGGCTGCTGCAGCGCCAGGGGTACGAGGGCACCGGGATCAAGCAGATCTCCCGCGAGGCGGAGGCCACCCTCGGCTCCGTCTACCACTTCTTCCCGGGCGGCAAGCAGGAGTTGGCCGCCGAGGCGATCCGGCACGGGGACGAGGAGTTCGCCGTGCTGCTGCGCGCCGGGCTCGGCTCCTCGCCGGACCTGGGCGAGGCGATGACCTCCTGCACCCGGCTGCTCGCCACCGAACTGCGCGCGTCCGACTGGCAGGACGGCTGCCCGATCACCAGCACGGCTCTGGAGACGGTCGGCCGGGTGCCGGTGATCGAGGAGGCGGTGGCGGAGGCCTTCGCCAACTGGCGGGCCGTCGTGACGGACCGCCTGCTCGCCGCCGGCATCGGCGAGGAGGACGCCCGCGAGCTGGCCGGCACCGTGATCAACACCTTGGAGGGCGCCGAGCTCGCCGCCCAGGTCGCCCGCAGCGAGGAACCGCTGCTGGTCACCGGCAAGCACCTGGCCCGCCTGCTCACCGCCTACGCGGACGACCGGGCCTGACCACACCGGGCCGCCACCGGCAGGACGCCCGGAAAACGTGAGGAGCCGGCGCAGCGGGGGATCCCTTCCCGCTGCGCCGGCTCCGGTTCCACAACTCCCGACCACGGCCAGGAGTAACGCACTTGTCGATCGAAGCGGCACTGTACGACGGCCGCCCGAACAACGGCCGCCGCACCAGCCCGAACCTGCTGCACCTGTCCACCGGCCACGGCGCCGGTCTCGCCGACGCCCTGGCCGGGCACACCCGCCCGTCCGACCACCGGCTCGGCCGGATCGACCCGTACGGCGACACCCTGTTCAACGAGCAGGACGCCGGCGCCGCCTTCGAGGAGGCCACCGCCCTGCTCGCCCGCTGCACCACCGAGGCGCAGCGGGCGGCCGTCCGCGACCTGCGCAACCTGCTCGCCAACTGCGCGGCCATCCCGGGCAGTTGGCTCTGCCTCTACGGCGACTGAACCTCCGGCCGCCTACGGCGGCCGAACCGCTACGACAACCGAGCTGCCACGGCGGCCGAACCGCTACGGCGCGGCCCGGTACACCTCCGCCGCGACGGCCAGGTCCTGCCAGGCCATCCCGACGCTCTTGAAGAACCGCGGCCGCCCGTCCGGCACCAGCGCGTCGCCGCGCACCAGCTCGGCGAGGTTCCACAGCTGCCGTCCGGCCACGCCCGCCATCAGCAGGTCCCCGGCCTCCCGGCCCGCGACCGTACGCGCCTCCACGTACAGCTCGGCCCGCTGGACCAGCAGCTCGTCGACCTCGCGCGCCTCCGGCTCGTGGGAGCCGACCGCCGCGACCGCCGCGTGCGCGGGCACCAGGGCGCCGTCGAACAGCGGCGTGCGCGCGGTGGTGCAGCAGACCACCAGGTCCGCCTCGCGGACCGCCCGCGGGCCGCCGACCTCGGCCGTCAGCCCGAGCTTGCGCCCGTAGGCGGCCAGCGCCTCGGCCCGTTCGGCGTTGCGCGCCACCACGGTGAGCCGGCGCAGCGGCCGTACGGCGAGCAGGGCGTCCAGGTGCCCGTACGCCTGCGGCCCGGAGCCGAACAGCACCAGGTGCTCGGCCTCCGGCACCGCCAGCCGCTTGAGCGCGGCCGCGGTGACGGCGGGCGTGCGCAGCGCGGTGAGCGCGGCGCCGTCCAGCAGGGCGAGCGGCTGCAGGGTGGGCCCGTCCAGCAGCAGGTAGCTGCCGGTGATCCGGGGCAGTCCCCGCTCCGGGTTGGCGGGCGCCACGCCGGCGATCTTCACGCCCGCGTACGGCCCGGCGGCGGCCGGCATCATCAGCAGTTCCCCGGCGGGCACCGGTACGGCCGAGCGGGCGGGTGCCGCCTCCGGGTCGAACCCGTCCAGCAGCACCCGCTCGATCGCCCCCACCGCACCGGCGGGCCCGACCCCGCCGGTGCCCGTCACGGCGTACTGGAGCGGCACAACCGCCGTTCCGGACGGTGCGGTCGGACTCGTGGAGGTCACAGCAGGAACCCCGCTCCCAGCTCGTCGTCCGGCTCCAGGACGAAGCCGTGCTCGCCGGTGCGGAAGGCCGTCCCGCCGACCTCGGTGACCACGCCCTCGCCCTGCGGGTCGCCGCCGGGGAGGAAGCGGCCGGAGAAGACCGTCCCGATGATCGACTCGTGCCGCAGCGGCTCGCCGGGGGCCAGCCGCCCCTCGGCGGCGAGCACCGCCAGCCGGGCGGAGGTGCCGGAGCCGCAGGGCGAGCGGTCGATCTGGCCATCGGCGAAGACGGTGACGTTCCGCTGGTTCAACACCCCGTCCACCGAGGGGAGTTCGTCGTACAGCACGACCCCGTACACGCCCGAAAGCCGGGCGTCCGTGGGGTGCGCGACCGCCTCGGCGCCGGCCAGCGCCGCCCTGATCTCCCGCCCCACCGCGGTGAGTTCGGGCAGCTGCTCCGGTTCCACGGCGAGCCCGAGGGCGGCCGCGGACACCGAGGCGTAGCAGGCCCCGGAGTGCGCCACGGCGACCTCCACGGTGCCGAGCGAGGTCTCCACCGGCAGCTTCAGCGCCGTCACCCGGCTGGGCACGTTGCGGAAGGTCACCCCGGTGGTGCGTCCGCCGGCCCGCTGCACCAGCGCGGTGACCCGGCCGGACGGCACGTCGATCCGCACCCGCGCCACGCCGTCCTCGGGGGCCGGCACGAGTCCGGAGTCCACCGCCCAGGCGCCGAGCGCGATGGTGCCGTGCCCGCAGGCGGTGGAGTAACCGTCCTTGTGCCAGAACAGCACGCCCAGGTGCGCCTCGTCGTCGTCCGGCGGCACCAGGAAGCCGCCGTACATCCCGGCGTGGCCGCGCGGCTCGCGGACGAGCAGCTGCCGGACGTCGTCCAGCGCGCTGGGCCGGGGAGCCGTCGCGCTGCCGCCCGCGCCGAGCGCGATGGCCCGGCGCTCGGCCACGGTGTCGCCGGGGATCGGCGGCACGCCGTCCAGCACGATCCGGAACGGCTCGCCGGCCGTGTGGTAGTCGACCGTCCGCACGAACATCAGAGCGCACCTCCGCCCGGCAGCACGCTGACGGTCCGGCTGACGGTGTAGAAGTCCAGGGCGGCCTGGCCCTGTTCGCGCTCGCCGTGGCTCGCGCCCTTGGCCCCGCCGAAGGGCAGGTGGAAGTCGACGCCGCTGGACGGCGCGTTGACCCGGATCATGCCCGCGTCCAGCCGGTCGGCGGCGGCCAGCGCCACGTCCAGGCTGCGGGTGTGCACCGAGGTGGAGAGGCTGTGCGGGGTGTCGTTGGCGAGCGCGATGGCCTCGTCCAGGTCGGCCGCGGCGTGCAGCACCGCGATCGGGCCGAAGAACTCCTCGCGGGCCAGCGGGTGTTCGGCCGGGACCTCGGCGAGCAGGGTCGGCTCGACGTACCAGCCGGCCCGCTCGGGCACCCCGCCGCCCGCCAGGACGACGGCCCCGGTCTCGACCGCCGAGGAGACGGCCCCGGTCAGCCGCTCCCGGGCGGCGGCGTTGATGACCGGCCCGCAGACCGCGTCGTCGACCGCCGCCAGCGCCTTGACCAGCGCCTCGCGCAGCGGCTCGTACGCGGCGCCGACCGCGATCACCCGGCTGGTGGCGGTGCACTTCTGCCCGGCGTACCCGGCGATCGCCGCGGCGATGTGCCCGGCGGCCTGCGCGATGTCGGCGTCCGGCAGCACCAGCGCGGCGTTCAGCCCGCCGAGTTCGGCCTGCACCGGCACCCCGCGCTCGGTCGCCGCCCGCACCACGGCCCGGCCGACGCCGGTCGAGCCGGTGAAGGAGATCACGTCCGCCGTCTCCACCAGCGCCGCGCCCTCCTCGGCCCCGCCGGGCAGCACCGTGAAGACGTCCTCGGGCAGCCCGGCCAGCTCCGCCAGCCGCAGCGCGCAGGCCGTCGCCTCGGGGGCCGGCTTCAGCACCACCGCGTTGCCGACGGCGAGGGCGGGTGCGGCCTTCCAGGTCGGGATCGCCAGCGGGAAGTTCCACGGCGCGATCAGCCCGGCGACCCCGTACGGGCGGCGCCGGGTGAGCAGCAGCCCGGGACCGGCGGCGGTCTCGTGCACCGCCCCGGAGGGCGCGTACGGCGCCTGCGCGTAGTAGCGCCAGATCGCCGCCGTGCGGGCGACCTCGCCGAGCGCCTCGGCCAGCGGCTTGCCGACCTCGCGCACGATCAGCGCGGCCAGCTCGTGGGCGTGCGCCTCCACGGCGTCCGCGATCCGGCCGAGCGCCGCCGAGCGGGCACCCGCCCCGGCGGCGAGCCAGTCGCCCTGCGCCGCCCGGGCCCGCGCGACGGCGGCCCGCACGGCCTCGGCGCCGGGCTCCTCGACGGCGACCACGAGGTCGTCGGGGTCGGCGGGGTTGTACGAGGTGATGGTCACAGCCAGCAGCCCTTCGAGGGAGGTACGGGGAACGAAGGAGGAAGGAGGGTCAGAGCAGGAAGCCCGCCGGGAACGGGTCGCTCGGGTCGAGGAAGTACTGGGCGGTGCCGGTGACCCAGGCCCGCCCGGTGACGGTGGGCACCACCGCGGGCCGTCCGGCCACCTCGGTCTCCTCGACCAGCCGTCCGGTGAAGGTGGTCCCGATGAAGGAGTCGTTGCGGAAGTCCCGGCCGAGCGGCAGTTCGCCGCGCGCGTGCAGCTGGGCCATCCGCGCCGAGGTGCCGGTGCCGCAGGGCGAGCGGTCGAACCAGCCGGGGTGGATGGCCATCGCGTGCCGGGAGTGCTCGGCGGTGGAGCCGGGGGCGAGCAGCTGGACGTGGTGGCAGCTGTGGATGGACGGGTTCTCCGGGTGCACCGGCCGGTCCGGGCTCGCGTTGATCGCGTCCATCATCGCCAGGCCGGCGTCCAGGATCTCCTGCTTGCGCTCGCGCTCGAAGGGCAGCCCGAACTCCTCGAGCGGCAGGATGGCGTAGAAGTTGCCGCCGTACGCGAGGTCGTAGGTGACCGTGCCGTAGCCGGGCACCTCGATCTTGCGGTCCAGGGCGACGGAGTAGGAGGGCACGTTGCGGATGGTCACCGCCTTGGCGGCGCCGTCCTCGACGTGCACCTCGGCGACCACCAGTCCGGCCGGGGTGTCCAGCCGCACGGTGGTGACCGGCTCGACCACCGGGACCATCCCGGTCTCGACCAGCACGGTGGCGACCCCGATGGTGCCGTGCCCGCACATCGGCAGCAGTCCGGAGACCTCGATGTAGAGCACGCCGAAGTCGGCGTCGGGCCGGGTCGGCGGCTGGAGGATCGCGCCGCTCATCGCCGCGTGGCCGCGCGGCTCGTACATCAGCAGGGTGCGGAAGTGGTCCAGGTGCTCCTGGAAGTGCACCCGGCGCTCGGCCATGGTGGCGCCGGGGATGACGCCGAAGCCGCCGGTGATCACCCGGGTCGGCATGCCCTCGGTGTGCGAGTCGACGGCGTGGAACACGTGGCGGCTGCGCATGGGTCACAACTCCCGTACAGGTTCGAATGGTTGGCTGGGATGCGCCCCGGGCCGGGCCGACTGCCGCCGCAGCCGGCCCGGAGGCCCGGAATCGCGCGGGTGTCAGACCAGGCCGTCGGCCAGCGCCTTCTCGGTGGCCGCGCGGACGGCCGCCTCGATCTCCGGGGTGAGCGGCTGGCGCGGGGCGCGCACCGGGCCGCCGGGGCGCCCGGCGATGTCCATGGAGAGCTTGATGGCCTGGACGAACTCGGTCTTGGAGTCCCAGCGCAGCAGCGAGTGCAGCGACTTGTACAGCGGCAGCGCGGTCTCCAGGTCCTTGGAGACGGCGGCGTCGTAGAGCGCCACCGAGGCGGCCGGCAGGGCGTTCGGGTAGCCGGCGATCCAGCCGACCGCGCCCGCGAGGGCCAGCTCCAGCAGCACGTCGTCGGCGCCGATCAGCAGGTCCAGCCCGGGGGCCAGCTCGGCGATCTCGTACGCCCGGCGGACGTCGCCGCTGAACTCCTTGACCGCGACGATCGAGCCCTCGGCGTGCAGCTGGGCGAGCAGCGCGGGGACGAGGTCGACCTTGGTGTCGATCGGGTTGTTGTACGCCACGATCGGCAGGCCGGCCTTGGCGACCTCGGCGTAGTGGGCGCGCACCGAGGCGTGGTCGGCCCGGTAGGCGTTCGGCGGCAGCAGCAGGACGGAGCCGGCGCCGGCCTCGGCGGCCTGCTCGGCCCAGCGGCGGGACTCGCCGCTGCCGTAGGCGGCCACGCCGGGCATGACCCGGGAGCCGTCGCCGGCCGCCTCGACGGCGACCTCGACGACCTTGGCGCGCTCCTCGGCGGTCAGCGTCTGGTACTCGCCCAGCGAGCCGTTGGGGACGACGCCCTCGCAGCCGGAGTCGATCAGCCAGCGGACGTGCTCGGCGTAGGCGTCGTAGTCGACGGAGTGGTCCGGGCGCAGCGGAAGCGTGGTGGCGACCATGATGCCGCGCCAGGGACGGGTGGTGTCGTGCTGGGTGATGGACACGTGAGCTCCTAGATGAGGTGTGACATTTTATTAGAATGGGCAGGCCGGAGACAAGGTCCCCGGCCCACCGTTCGACGACGGGCGTCCTGCTACGACTCCGGGGTGGGCCCGGCCGCCAGCTGGGAGAGCGGCACCGGGCAGCCCAGCGGGCGCCGGTCGGGCCCGGGCTCACCCGAACCGGCCAGGCAGGCCACGGCCGGACCGCACATCCGGCCCTGGCACCAGCCCATCCCGGCCCGGGTGAGCAGCTTGACGGTGCGCGGATCGCCCGCGCCCAGCTCGTCGACGGCCTCCCGGATCGCCGCGACCGGCACCTCCTCGCACCGGCAGACGTCGGTGTCCGGGCGCAGCCAGCCGGTCCAGCCGGGGCCGGGCCGGTGGGCGGCGGCCATCAGGTCGGCGAAGGCCCGCAGCCGCGAGCGGCGGCGCAGCAGCGCGGCCGCGGGCCGCTCACCGGCCACCGCGTGCGCGGCCAGCTCGCCCTCGGCGAGCGCGAGGTCCGCGCCGCCGACGCCGTTGGTCTCCCCCGCGGACCAGAGGCCGGGCACGCTGGTCCGCAGCCGGGCGTCGACCTCCAGCGCGACCGCGCCGTCCGGCCCGGTCACGGTGCTCGCCCCCAGCTCGGTGGCCAGGTCGATCTGCGGCAGCAGGCCGTGGCCGACGGCGAGCGCGTCGCAGTCGATCCGCCGCTCGGTGCCGGGCACCGGCCGCCAGTCGGCGTCCAGCCGGGCCACCGTGACGCCGGTGACCCGGTCCGTCCCGTGCGCCTCGACCACCGCGCTGCGCGGGCGCAGCCGCACGCCGTGGCGCAGCAGCGCGCCGCCGTGCCCGGCGCCCTCGACCAGCTTGCCGGGCACGCCCACCAGCACGCCGGGGCGCCGCGCGTACCCGAGGTAGGCGGTGGCCTCGACCACGGCGGGCACCTCGGCCCCGGCGGTGACCAGCGAGGAGGCCGCCGCGAGCAGCAGCGGGCCGCTGCCGGCCACCACGATCCGCTTCCCGGGCAGCACCAGCCCGGCCTTGAGCATGGCCTGGGCGCCGCCCGCGGTGACCACCCCGGGCAGGGTCCAGCCGGGGAACGGCAGCTGCCGCTCGTACGCGCCGGTGGCGAGCAGCACCGACCGGGACCGGACGGTGGCCCGGTCGGTGCTCTCCGGCCCGCGGGTGACGTGCACCGCGAAGCCGTCCCCGGTGCGCTCCAGCGCCCAGACCTGGTACCCGGCCCGGAAGGCGGCCCGCCCGGCGCGCTCGTGCGCGTCGAGCCGGTCGGCCAGCCCGGTGTAGGCGGACCAGTGGTGGTGCAGCCGGTCCGGCCGGGCCGCGCCGAGGCCGGGCGCCGGGTGCCGGTAGTACTGCCCGCCGGTGCGCTGCCCGCCGTCCAGCAGGGCGCAGCTCAGCCCGAGGTCGGCGGCGGTGACGGCGGCGGCCAGCCCGGCCGGGCCGGCGCCGACCACCACGAGGTCGAAGGTCTCAGACGGCGAGGTCGGCACGGCCGTGGCCCTCCTGGGTGGTGACGGTGGTGCCGGGCTCCGCGGGGAGCAGGCAGGTGCGCTGGTTGGGGCGGCCGTCCACGGTGGCCAGGCAGTCGAAGCAGGCGCCGATCCCGCAGAACGCCCCGCGCGGCCTGCCGCCGACCCGGGTGGTGCGCCAGGCGAGCACGCCGTCGGCCCAGAGTGCGGCGGCGATCGACTGCCCGGGCAGCGCGGGGACGGGCCGCCCGTCGAACTCGATGTGGTGGGCGGGCCCTGGCTCGGCCTCGACCAGCCCGGCGGGGGTGCGGCGGCGCATCGGCGGCTTCTCCAATCCTGGACGGAATCTCGTGTGTGGCAATCGCGGGCGGGCCCTCACCCGGCCGGGCTGTTACGTCGAAGGGAACCGGTCCGCCCGGAACGGCGCGAGGTCCAGCTCCGGCTGCTTGCCGGTGAGCTGCTCGCTGATCAGCAGTCCGGTCGCCGGGGCCAGCCCGATGCCGGCCCCCTCGTGCCCGCAGGCGTGGTACAGCCCGGGCACCCGGGGGTCCGCGCCGATGGCCGGCAGGTGGTCCGGCAGGTACGGGCGGAAGCCCCGGTAGGTCCGCATCACGGTGACGCCGGCCAGGACCGGGAACAGCGCGGCGGCCTGGCCGGCGAGCCGGCGCAGCACCTCCTGGGAGAGCGTGCGGTCGAAGCCGACCCGCTCCCGGCTGGCGCCGATCAGCACCGGCCCGCCCGGGGTGCCCTCGATCACGGCGGAGGTCTCCAGCCCGGCCGATCCGCTGGCCACGTTGGCCACGTAGTCGGCGGCGTAGACCTTGTGCCGCACGACCCGCGGCAGCGGTTCGGTGACCAGCACGAAGCCGCGCCGGGGCAGCACCGGCAGGTGCACTCCGGCCAGCGCGGCGATCTCACCGCCCCAGGTGCCCGCCGCGTTCACCACGGCGGCGGCGGCCAGGCTCCGCCGGTCGGTCCGCACTCCGCGCACGGCGCCGTCCGGGCCCCTGTCGACGGCGGTGACGCTCTCCCCGGTGATCAGCTCGGCGCCCATCCGGCGGGCCTCGCGCAGCAGGTGGGCGGCAGCGAGGGCGGGCTGGACCTGGGCGTCCTGCGGGTAGTGGAAGCCGCCAGCCAGGCCCTCGGCCAGGTGCGGCTCCAGCTCGCGCAGCCGCTCGCCGGGCACCTCCTCGGCCTCCACTCCGACGGCCCGCTGCCCGGCGGCGAAGGCCCGCAGCGCGTCCTGCCCGGCGGCGGTGGAGGCGACCACCACGCCGCCCTTGGGCTCGTACTCCATCGCCGGGCCGAACCGCTCGGCGAGTTCGCGCCAGAGCCGGGTGCTGAGCAGGGCGAGGTCGAGTTCCGGGCCGGGCTCCTTGTCGGACACCAGCAGGTTGCCCTCGCCGGCCCCGGTGGTGCCGCCGGCCACCGGCCCGCGGTCCACGACGGCGACGGCGAGCCCGGCGCGGGCGGCGTAGTAGGCGCAGGCGGCGCCGACCACACCGGCGCCGACCACGACGACGTCCAGGAGAGGTCTCTCGGTCTTCAGCACCTCAGTAATATGTCACATGCCATGAGCGCTGCCAAGACCGCCCCACCGAAACCCGACCAGCCCCCACCAGCGGAAAGGCCGCGACGACGAGGAGCCCCGGCCCACCGCTCGACAGAGCGGCGGACCGGGGCTCCCTCAAGCCCTACCGGCTCAGGTGATGTCGTCCATCTCCTCGCGGCGGGACGCCGGCACCGCCGCGCCGGCCGCCGGGGCCGTCGAGGCCTGGACGGACTCCGCACCGGCCACCGGCTGCACCGAGAGGTCCACGTGCGAGGCCTCCTCGTCGTCCAGCCCCGCGTCCGGGTTGCGGCGCGCCTTCCGCTTGTCGTTGAAGAGCGCGATCGCCACCGCGATGAAGTACAGCCCCCAGATGGGCGCGGCCAGCGCCAGCATGCTCAGCGGGTCGGCGCTCGGCGTGGCGAAGGCCGCGAACACCGTGATGCCCATGACCATGCCGCGCCACCAGCCCAGCAGCCGCTTGCCGGTGACCATGCCGACGACGTTCAGCATCACCAGCAGCAGCGGGAACTCGAAGGCCAGGCCGAAGACCAGCACCATCCGGGTGGCGATGTCGAAGTAGTCCTCGGGCGGCAGGATCGGCGTGGTGTTGTTCGGGGTGAACGAGATGAGCACGTCGACCGTGGTCGGCAGCACCAGGATGGCCACGCCCACACCGGCCAGGAAGAGCGGCGCCCCGCAGGCCATGAAGATGACCGTGTACTTCTTCTCGTGCCGGTGCAGGCCGGGCGCCACGAAGGCCCAGACCTGGTAGAGCCAGATCGGCACCGTCGCGACCACACCGGCCGTCAGCGCCACCTTCAGCATCCAGGTGAAACCGGCGGTCAGACCGATGTTGGAGACCTGGGCGCACTTGCCGTGGAACTGCGAGGCCGTCTCCATGGTGCACCGCGGCAGCGGCTTCAGGAGGAAGTCCTCCAGCTGCTTGTGGTAGATCGCCGCCACGATGGTGATCAGCACGATCGCCAGGACCGACTTGACCACGCGGTTGCGCAGTTCCCGCAGGTGGTCGGCGAGGGCCATCCGCCCCTCAGGATCCTTTGACGCCTTCGGCGCCTTGGAGAGCTTGCTCAACCCCGGTCCTCAACTCGTGCGTCGGGGCCCGCCGGCCGGCGGGCCTCCGTGGTCGCGCGCGTCCCGCACGTCGGGTGCGCGGCGCGCGTCAGGTGCCTCACGTACGCCGCGCTCAGTGCGGGCGGTCGCCGTCGGGCGCGGAGGCCCCGGCGGCGGGCTGGTCCACCGGACGGGCCGTGGCCGACGCGCCCGGAGCGGACTGGACGGTCCGGCCCGGGTTGCCGTCCACCGGAGCCGGAGCGGGCCGGGCCGGCTCCTCGGACTCGCCGTCCGAACGCATCGCCCGGGCCTCGCTCTTGAGGATCCGCATCGACTTGCCCAGGGAGCGCGCCACGTCCGGCAGCCGCTTGGCTCCGAACAGCACGATGGCGAGTACCACGATCACCACGATCGCGGTCATCGAGATGCGCATGCGCGACCACCTTCAGTCATGGCAGCCCGACCGGCCGTCCGCTGCGGATGGTAACCGCCGCGGATGACGTCACGACGACGGCCGCCCGAACAGGACAGCGGCCCCCGGTACGCGGTTCAGGAGCCAACTGAGAGCGTAACCCGACCCCACCCCCGCGCAGCAGCCCCCGTACCACCACGGGCCCGGCCGTGCTAGGCGACGGTGACGCCCCGCTCCTCGGCCGGGGCAGCCGGGGCGGGCATCGCGTCCGCCAGGTCCTCGGCGGCCGCGGCCAGCGCCCGCGAGGCCCGGTCCACACCCTTGGCCAGCGCCCGCACGTCCAGCCAGAGCCGGATTCCGAGGACCCCGAGGACCAGCAGGCCCGCGGTGGCGAGCAGGACGGCGGCGACGAGCATCCAGGACATGCGCCCCACCCTATACGGGGGCTACCCCTCGGCCGGGACGAGCCGCATGGTGCGCACCCCGGCCCCGGTGAGCGCCTCGACGATCTTCTCCCCGGCCGGCTTGCGCACCGCCGCCCCGCACTGCGGGCAGCCGAAGCTGTAGTGCGCCTGGGCCGGGGTGCGGCCGAGGGTCAGCCGGAAGTCCTCGGCCGGGAGCTCCACCTTCTCCCGGCACTCGGAGCAGTAGACCTTGAATCTCGTCCCGGGTTCCACCCTCAGGCCCGCCCCTCCCCGTAGGCGGCCAGTGCCTCCCGCGCGGCCGAACGCGCCTGCTCGGCCAACTCGGGCGGCGAGACGATCCGGCCGTCCCGGCCCAGCCGCAGCGCCAGCGGGCGCAGCTGGGAGGGGTCGGCGCTGCGCAGGGTGATCCGCAGCCCGCCGTCGGGCAGTTCCTCGGCCCGGTCGTGGGTGTAGTACTCGGCCACCCAGCGCCCGCCGGAGGAGACCTCGACGACCACCTCGGGGTCGTCCGCCGCCGGGTTGACCAGCCCGCCGCTCAGGTCCCGCGGCTCGCGCCGGGGCGGGTCGGCCGGGGTGTCCAGGACGCGGATCTCGGCGACCCGGTCGAGCCGGAACATCCGGTGGTCCTCGGAGGTGCGGCACCAGGCCTCGAGGTAGGTGTGGCCCTCGGTGAGCAGCCGGATCGGGTCGACCTCGCGCTCGGTCATCCCGCCGCGCCCGTGCGAGTAGTAGCGCAGCCAGAGCCGGCGGCCCTCGCTGAGCGCGCGGTCGATGTCGGCGAACACGTGGCTCTCCGCCTCGAAGGTCACACCGACCCGGGCGCTGCCCTCGGCACTCTCCCCGGCCGCGTTCTCGATCTTGGCGACGGCCCGGGTGAGCGCCTCGCGGTCCCCGGCCCGCAGACCCGGCAGCCCGGCCACCGCGCGGGCGGCCACCAGCAGCGCGGTCGCCTCGTCGGCGGCCAGCCGCAGCGGCTGGGCCACGTCGTCGACGTTGTGCCACCAGATCCGCTCGCCGTCGGTGTCGATGTCGAGCAGGTCGCCGCCGCGGAAGCTGGTGCCGCACATCGGCAGCACGTTGAGGTCCGCGATCAGCTCGCGCTCGCTGATCCCGAACGCCCGGGCCACCTCGGCGACCTCGGCCCCGGGCCGCTCGCGCAGGTAGGTGACCAGCGACAGCATCCGTCGCGTCTGGTCGATGGCATTGCTCACGGACGTTCTCCCTCGATACCCGCGACCGCCCGCAGCCGGTCGACCACATCCGCCCGCAGCTCCTCCGGCCCGAGCACCAGCACGTCCGGCCCGAACTCGGCCAGGTCCGCGCCCAGCCCGTTGCCGTACGGGATCTCCAGCTCGTCCCAGGCCTCGTCCACCCGGGTGCTGCTCAGCGCCTTGGTGCGCAGCGGGAAGCCGGCGCCCCGACGGACCCGGACGGTCGCGGTGGCGGTGGCCCCCTCCCCCGCGAACTTCGCCACGGTGGCCCGGACGTCCACGTGCTCGGGCACGGTGCCGAGGAAGGCCCCGGACCTCGCCTTCACCCTGCCGGTGATCCGGCTGAGCCGGAACACCCGGGCGTCACCGCGGTCGCGGTCGTACCCGGCCAGGTACCAGTGCCCGCGCCAGCACTCCAGCGCCCACGGCTCGACGCTGCGCTGCTCGACGGCGGCGGCCCCGGCCTTGCGGTACTCGAAGGTGACCGGGCGGCGGTCCCGGGCGGCGGTGAGCAGCGGCTCGAACGCGGCCTCCCGGGCGGGGATGCGCGGCTCCAGGGCGGTGCGGCCCTCGGCCTCGGCGAACGGCACCCCGGCCGCGCGCAGCTTCTGCAGGGCGCCGCTGGCCGCGCCGGACATCTTGGCCTGCTGCCAGACCCGGGCGGCCAGGGTCAGCGCGGCCGCCTCCTCGGCGTCGAGGGCGATCTCCGGCAGCCGGTTGCGGTCGGCGCGGGCCAGGTAGCCGAGCTCTCCGTCCAGGGTGCTCTCGTCGACGTCGATCACCAGGCCGAGCTCGCGCAGGTCGTCCTTGTCCCGCTCGAACATCCGGTTGAAGGCGTCCTCGCTGCTGGTCTGCCAGGCCTCGCGGTACGCCTCGATGGATTCCCGCAGCTCCTTCTTGGAGAGCGGACGTCTGGTGTTCATCAGGCACAGGGCGAGATTCATCAGCCGCTCTGCCTTGGCGATCGCCATCGCTGACCCTTCCGGTGTGCCGCGCCGCGCGCGGGGTGCGCCAACCGGGCGATCACCACCCGGCGGGACCGACCGTACCGGTCGCGGTACGCACTGCAAAAGCGGCGTCCGCGAACGCCCCCGGACACGCCCGTGGGCCGGGCCCCCGGAGGGGTCCGGCCCACGGTCACGGCGGGCTCAGACGGCCAGCAGGTCGACCACGAAGATCAGGGTCGAACCGGCCGGGATGAGCGGCGACGGCGACTGGTCGCCGTACGCCAGGCTCGCCGGGATGGTCAGCTCGCGGCGGCCGCCGACCTTCATGCCGACGACGCCCCGGTCCCAGCCCTTGATGACGCGGCCGGCGCCCAGCGGGAAGCGGAACTCGTTGGGGCTCCGGTTCCAGCTCGCGTCGAACTCCTCGCCGGTCTCGAAGGTCACGCCGACGTAGCGGACGCTGACGTTCAGGCCCTTCTTGGCCTCCGCGCCGTCACCGACGACGATGTCGCGGATCTGCAGCTCCGTCGGGGCGTCGCCGATCGGGAAGTCGATCTCGGGCTTCTCGCTGAGGTTGACGCTCACAGTCCCTCTTCTCACATTCGCTTGCCATCACGACCAAGCGGCGGACGCCCGCACCCGGTCCCCGGACAACAGTCCGGACGGACCACCGTACGCGCGCCCGCCGCCCGTCCGGGTCCGGCCACGCGGCCGGACCCGGAGGTCACACGTGCACCATTGTCACCCGAAAGTGGATCAGCCCTGACCGGCGTCGAGGATGTCCACCACGAAGACCAGCGTCGCACCGGGCGGGATGTCGCCCTGGCCCTTGTCGCCGTAGCCCAGCGAGGCGGGGATCACCAGCTCGACCCGGCTGCCGACGGTCTGGCCCTCCAGGCCCTGGTCCCAGCCCTGGATGACCTGGCCGCCGCCGACCGGGAAGGTGAACGCCTGGCCCTTGCTGAGCGAGGAGTCGAACACCTTGCCGTTGGAGAACAGCGCGCCGGTGTACTGGACGACGACCTTCTCGCCCTTCTCCACCTTCGGCCCGGTGCCCTTGATCAGGACGTGCGACTTCAGCTCGGTCGGGTCCTTCGCGCCGGCCACCGGGGTGATCTCGGCCGGCTTCTTGCCGTTGTCCTTGACCTGCGGGAAGTCCGCCGGCGGCGGGGTGACGGTTCCGCTCACCACGGCGTCGGGCGCGTTGGCGTTGCGGATGTCGATCACGAAGATCAGGTCGTCCTTGGGGCCGATCGACATGTCGGCCTTGCCCTGGGCGCCGAAGGCGGCGGCCGGCGGGGCCACCACCAGCAGCCGGCTGCCGGCCTTCTTGCCGATCACGGCCTGGTCCAGGGCCGGGATCAGCGCGTCGGTGCCGGCCTGGAAGATCTGCGGCTTCCCCTCGGCGTCGTACGAGCTCGGGATGTCCTTGCCGGTGTTCCAGTCCTTGGCGGTGTAGTCCACCGAGGTCCAGGAGTTCTTCTCCACCTTCGGCCCGGTGCCCTCGGTGAGGACCTTGACGACGAAGGAGCCGTCGGAGGTCTCGCCCGGCACCTGGATCTCGGCCTTCTTGCCGAAGTCCCCGGCGACGGTCGGCAGCACCTTGGCGCTGTCCTTGATCGGCGGCACCGGCTCGGCGGTCGGCGTGGGCGGCGCGGTCTTGGCCGCGTCCGGCTTGGCCGCGGCACTGTCCTTGGAGCCGTCGTCCTTGTTCACCATGTAGAGCGTGATGCCGCTGCCGACCAGCAGCACGGCCAGCACCGTGCCGAGGATCACACCCAGCCTGCCGACACCGGGCGGGTTCTCGTCGTACCCGGCCTCCGAGCTGTCGGACTTGCGCACGCTGGAGGCGAAGATCTGCGGGGCGTCGTCCGTCTTGGTCCCGCCCGCGGCCCGCGGCGCGTCGCCGGGCTGCGCCCAGCCGGCCTGCTGAGCCAGGATCGCCGGGGGGACGACGATGGACTCGCGGTCCACGCCGGCCGGGCCGCCGGGACGGGAAGCGGCCGGGTCACCCGCAGAGCCGTCGTTCGCCGCGGTGCCGGCCCCGCCCGGGCTCGGCGTCTTCTCAGTCATGACTCCCCATCCATCTCGCCACGAGGTCTTCCAGGTCTGCGCCCGGCGTGAGCACGCCGGCCTGCGGTCGCACCGCCCGCCCCGGACCTCGGCGCCGGGCGGCGCCTGCCACAGTGCGTGGGCAGTATGACAGCTCAGGATGAGGGCGGACGCTTCGCTGTACGAGCGTCCGCCCAAGCGTACGGAATCCCCCGGCCCAGTTCCTAGACCGCTTCGAGAATGTCGATCACGAAGACCAGGGTCGAGTTCGCCGGCACCGAGCCCTGCGCCTTGTCCTGGTAACCGAGCGCCGGCGGCACCACCAGCAGGACCCGGCTGCCGACGTTCTGCCCGACCAGACCCTTGTCCCAGCCCTCGATCACGCTGCCGGTGCCGATCTGCACCGCCTGCGCGCCGCCGTGCGTCCAGGAGGAGTCGAACTGCTGGCCGTTGGCCCACAGCACCCCGGTGTACTGCACCACCAGGGTCTGCCCGCTCTTGACCTGCTTGCCCTCGCCCTTGATCAGCACGGCCTGCTGGAGGTCGGTGGGCGCGGCCTGCCCCTCCGGGATCGTGATCGTCACCGGCGCCTTGCCGTTGTCCTTGACCTGCGGCAGCGTCGCGGGCGGCTGGGTCATCGTGCCGCTGAGCGTGGAGTCCGGCGGCAGGCTCTCCATGATGTCCAGCACGAACACCACGGTGTCCCCCTTGTTGACGCCCAGCTGACTGGACCCCTGCTCGCCGAAGGCCGCCTCCGGCGGGGCCACCACCAGCAGCCGGCTGCCCACCTTCTTGCCGATCACGCTCTGGTCCAGCGCGGGCACCAGCTGTCCGCTGCCGGCCTGGTAGAGCTGCGGCTTGCCGTTGGCGTCGTAGGAACTGGGCAGGTCCTTGCCGGTGGTCCAGTTCTTGGCGGTGTAGTTGACCGTCACCCAGTCGCCCTTGTTGACGGTCGCCCGCTCGCCCTCACTGACCGTGTTCACCACGAACTGACCACTGGGCTGCTGGCCCTCGGGAATGGTGATGGTGGCCTTGCTGCCGAATCCGCCACCCGAAAGAGTGGGCATCGGTGACGCCTCGGCAACCGGCGAGGGCACCGTCGGGGCGGCACTCGCCGGGGAGGGCGTCGCCGGACCGGCCGCCTTGGGGGAACTGCTGCAGGCGACCGCGAGCAGCAGCGGCAGGGTGAGAAGCAAACCGGCGGTGCGGCGCACGGTGGTCCTAACTGTCGGTCGAAGTCGGCTCTCCCGACTCGACGGACAGCGTATGCCCGGCACGCGTCCGGCCCCGGTAGACACCACCGGGGCCGGCTCCAGCGTCTTGATCTTGGCGGCCCGAGCGGACCGCCCCGGGCCTACATCCCCGCGATCAGCTTCTCCACCCGCTCGTCCACCGAGCGGAACGGGTCCTTGCACAGCACCGTGCGCTGCGCCTGGTCGTTCAGCTTCAGGTGCACCCAGTCCACCGTGAAGTCCCGGCGCTGCTCCTGCGCCCGGCGGATGAAGTCCCCGCGCAGCCGGGCCCGGGTGGTCTGCGGCGGGATCGACTTGGCCTCGAAGGTCTTGAGGTCGGTGGTCACCCGCTGCGCCTGGCCCTTGCCCTGGAGCAGGTAGAACAGGCCGCGACGGCGGTGGATGTCGTGGTACGCGAGGTCGATCTGGGCCACCCGCGGGTTGGACATGCTCATCTGGTGCTTCTCGCGGTAGCGCTCGATGAGCTTGTACTTCATGATCCAGTCGATCTCCTGGGCCACCCCGTCCAGCCGCTCGCTGCGCACGGCCTCCAGGGTGCGGCCCCAGAGGTCGAGCACCCGGGCGACGGTGCCGGTGTTGATGCCCTTGCGGTCGGCGAACTCCAGCGCCTTGGTGTAGTACTCCTCCTGGATGTCCAGCGCGCTGGCCTCCCGGCCGTTGGCCAGCCGCACCTGGTGGGTGCCGGTGAGGTCGTGGCTGACCTCGCGGATCGCCCGGATCGGGTTCTCCAGGGTGAGGTCGCGCATCACCACGCCGGCCTCGATCAGCCGCAGCACCAGGTCGGTGGTGCCGACCTTGAGCAGCGTCGTGGTCTCGGACATGTTGGAGTCGCCGACGATCACGTGCAGCCGGCGGTACCGCTCGGCGTCCGCGTGCGGTTCGTCCCGGGTGTTGATGATCGGGCGCGAGCGGGTGGTGGCGGAGCTGACGCCCTCCCAGATGTGCTCGGCCCGCTGGCTGACGCAGAACACCGCGCCGCGCGGGGTCTGGAGCACCTTGCCGGCGCCGCAGATCAGCTGCCGGGTGACCAGGAACGGGATCAGCACGTCGGCGAGCCGGGAGAACTCGCCGTGCCGGGCCACCAGGTAGTTCTCGTGGCAGCCGTAGGAGTTGCCGGCCGAGTCGGTGTTGTTCTTGAAGAGGTAGACGTCCCCCGCGATGCCCTCCTCGTGCAGCCGCCGCTCGGCGTCCACCAGGAGCCCTTCGAGGATCCGCTCACCGGCCTTGTCGTGCGTCACCAGCTCGACGACGTCGTCGCACTCGGGGGTGGCGTACTCGGGGTGGGAGCCGACGTCGAGGTAGAGGCGGGCGCCGTTGCGCAGGAAGACGTTGCTGCTGCGGCCCCAGGAGACGACCCGGCGGAACAGGTACCGCGCGACCTCGTCCGGGGACAGCCGTCGCTGCCCGCGGAACGTGCAGGTCACGCCGTACTCGTTCTCCAGCCCGAAAATCCGGCGGTCCATGAGCACTCCATTCTCTGTCGGAGCTGTCCGAAACCGCCTCCACGACGACTGGGCCGCCGCAGGGGCACCGGAGTCCCGTACGGCGGCGGGCCGCCGTACGGGACTCCCCAGGCACTGCTACACCGGCGTGCCGTCCGCCGGGTTGTCCTCGTCGTCCGCCTCGGCGGACTGGTCCCCGTCGAGCAGCCGGCCCAGCTGGTTGCCCAGGATCCGCTTGAACTTGCGCTGCTGGAACCGCTGGCGGTCGAGGACCGCGACCTCCAGTTGTTCCGGCGTGAGGCTGCGCGGGCTGCCGCCGTTGGGGTCCCGGGCGAGCGAGTCCACGGCGACCTTCACGGCCTCGGTGAGGCTCATGCCGGCCCGGTGGCGCTGGCCCAGGTAGTTGCCGATCGAGTCGGCGTTGCCGCCGACCACCACGTAGTTCTTCTCGTCCACGACCGAGCCGTCCGGCGTGAGCCGGTAGATCTGGTCGTTGTCGGCCGTGCGGCCGACCTCGGCCACGATCAGCTCGACCTCGTACGGCTTCTCGCCGACCGACGAGAAGATGGTGCCCAGGGTCTGGGCGTACACGTTGGCCAGGCCCCGGGCCGTGACGTCGGCCCGGTCGTAGGAGTAGCCGCGCAGGTCGGCGTAGCGGACGCCGCCGATGCGCAGGTTCTCGAACTCGTTGTAGCGGCCGACCGCCGCGAAGGCGATCTTGTCGTAGATCTCGGAGACCTTGTGGAGCGCCCTGGAGGTGTTCTCCGCGACGAAGACGATGCCGTCGGCGTAGGTGAGCACGACCACGCTGCGGCCGCGCGCGATGCCCTTGCGGGCGTACTCCGCGCGGTCCGCCATGGCCTGCTGGGGCGAGACGTAGAACGGTGTCGACACCGGCGGTCGTCCCTTTCCTGTGAGGTGGAAGCTAGATCAGCGGGGCCTGCGGGCCGTTGGGCCGGGCCAGCCGCTCGTCGGTGATGGCGACGGCGACCTCCGTGACCTCCGCCTCGGTGAGCCGGCGGAAGCCGTCCTCGGTGATCAGCGAGACGATCGGGAAGATCTTGCGGGCGAGGTCCGGGCCGCCGGTGGCGGAGTCGTCGTCCGCCGCGTCGTACAGCGCCTGGACGACCATGGTGACGGCCTGGTCGGCCGTCAGGTCCTCGCGGTAGAGCTTCTTCATCGAGCCGCGGGCGAAGACCGAGCCCGAGCCGGTCGCGGTGAAGCCGCGCTCCTCGGACCGCCCGCCGGTGACGTCGTAGTTGAAGATCCGGCCGCGGCCGAGGTCCAGGTCGTAGCCGGCGAACAGCGGCACCACGGCGAGGCCCTGCATCGCCATGCCCAGGTTGCCCCGGATCATGGTGGTGAGCCGGTTGGCCTTGCCCTCCAGGGAGAGCGTGGTTCCCTCGATCTTCTCGTAGTGCTCCAGCTCCAGCTGGAACAGCCGGACCATCTCGATCGCGAGGCCCGCGGTGCCGGCCACGCCGACCGCGCTGAACTCGTCGGCCGGGAAGACCTTCTCCATGTCGCGCTGGGCGATCACGTTGCCCATCGTCGCCCGGCGGTCACCCGCGATCACCACGCCGCCGTCGAAGAGGGCGGCCACGATCGTGGTCCCGTGCGGGGCCTCGACCACGGCCCCCTCGGGGAGCCCGCGGTGACCGGGGACCAGCTCCGGCCGGTGCTCGGCGAGGAAGTCGACGAACGAGGACGACCCCGGGGTCAGGAAGGCAGCCGGTAGACGCCCGGTGCCACGAGTGTTGGCTTCCACACGATTCCTTCCAGGTAGCTTGAAGCGCGCGCTGCCCGCACCCTACCCGCCCGACGATCACTGTCCAGGGGTGGAGGGGCCGGTGCCGGAACGGCCGGGCGGTGCTCGCCACCCGGCCGCCCCGGACGGTCGCGACCGTGAATTCGGAATGCCCGGTGCGGGCTATTGCCCGCCCTTCTGGACGAATCCGCGCACGAAATCCTCGGCATTCGACTCGAGGACCTCGTCGATTTCGTCCAGCACCGCGTCGACGTCGTCGCTCAGCTTTTCCTGGCGCTCCTTGAGGTCCTCGGAATTCTGGCTTTCCGCGGCCTGCTCCTCGACCTCCTCGGAGGAACGGTTTGCCCGCTGCTGGCCGCCGCCGGTGTCCTTGCTCGCCATTTCCCTCACCCCGCTCGATTCGTCTGGCACGGTTCGGTCGTTGCTTGCTGCACCGACCCTATACACAAGGCGCGACTGCCGCTCCCGGTTTGCCGGTGGCGCTTCCTGTCCAACGCCCGCTGCCACCCCGGATGATTCCCATTCGGCGGACGTTCACCCATGGTGATCGAAAAGTTACCCGCCGGACAGCACCCGGAGCAGGTCCTCGGCCGTGCGGCAGCGGTCCAGCAGCTCCTTGACGTGGTTGCGGGTGCCGCGCAGCGGCTCCAGGGTGGGAACGCGCTGCAGGGAGTCCCGGCCCGGCAGGTCGAAGATCACCGAGTCCCAGGAGGCCGCCGCGACGTGGTCCGCGTACTGCTCCAGGCAGCGACCGCGGAAGTACGCCCTGGTGTCCTCCGGCGGCTTGGAGACGGCCCGCTCGACCTCCTCCTCGGTGACCAGCCGCTCGAACCGCCCACGGGCCACCAGACGGTTGTAGAGGCCCTTCTCGGGCCGTACGTCGCTGTACTGGAGGTCGACCAGGTGCAGCCGCGGGTTGGCCCACTCCAGGGCGTCCCGGCTGCGGTAGCCCTCCAGGATCTCCCGCTTGGCGATCCAGTCCAGCTGCCGGGACAGCGACATCGGGTCGCGCTCCAGCCGGCCCAGGACGTCCTCCCAGCGCGCCAGCACGTCCACCGTCTGCTCGTCCGCGTCGGTGCCGAAGCGGTCCTCGACGTACTTGCGGGCCAGCTCGAAGTACTCCAGCTGGAGCTGGACGGCGGTGAGCCGGCGCCCGTTGCGCAGGGTGATCAGGTGCTTGAGCGTCGGGTCGTGCGAGACCCGGTGCAGGGTGCGCACCGGCTGGTCGACGGCGAGGTCGGCGGCGATGAACGAGTCCTCGATCATCGACAGGACCAGTGAGGTGGTGCCCAGTTTGAGGTAGGTGGAGATCTCGGAGAGGTTGGCGTCCCCGATGATCACGTGTAGTCGGCGGTACTTCTCGGCGTCGGCGTGCGGCTCGTCCCGGGTGTTGATGATCGGGCGCTTGAGCGTCGTCTCCAGGCCCACCTCGACCTCGAAGTAGTCCGCCCGCTGGCTGATCTGGAAGCCGTGCGCCGAGCCGTCCTGGCCGATGCCGACCCGGCCGGCGCCGGTGACCACCTGGCGGGAGACGAAGAACGGGGTGAGGTGGCGGACGATGTCGGCGAACGGTGTCGCCCGCTTCATCAGGTAGTTCTCGTGGGTGCCGTAGGAGGCGCCCTTGTTGTCGGTGTTGTTCTTGTACAGGTGGATGTTCTGCCCGTTGGGCAGCTCCAGCGCGCGTTGCGCGGCGGCGGCCATGATCCGCTCGCCGGCCTTGTCCCAGAGCACGGCGTCGCGCGGGTTGGTCACCTCGGGCGAGCTGTACTCGGGGTGCGCGTGGTCCACGTAGAACCGGGCCCCGTTGGTGAGGATGACGTTGGCGAGGCCGATGTCCTCGTCGGTCAGCTGGCTGGCGTCCGCGACCTCGCGGGCCAGGTCGAACCCCCGTGCGTCGCGCAGCGGATTCTCCTCCTCGAAGTCCCAGCGGGCCCGCCGTGCCCGGTGCATCGCCGCCGCGTAGGCGTTGACGATCTGGGACGAGGTGAGCATGGCGTTGGCGTTGGGGTGCCCCGGCACGGAGATCCCGTACTCGGTCTCGATGCCCATCACGCGCCGTACGGTCATGCGGCCCTCCTTGCCCGGTGCACCGCCCCCGACGGGCGGAGCACGCTGACGTACCGCCGAACAACACCGACGCCGGGCCTCTGCCCGCGGACGGTGGGTCGAGCCTAGAACCCGGCGCCGAGTGGCGGGCCCGGAGACGCGCCGTCCGGCTGCGGGGCCGCGAGGCGCCACAGCCGGACGGTGTGCGTACAGCTCCGGGGACCGCAGCCGGCCCGGACAACCGCGTGCTTACAGGTACTGCCCCGTGTTGGCGACAGTGTCGATCGAGCGGCCGGACTCGGCGCCCTGCTTGCCGGTGACCAGCGTGCGGATGAAGACGATCCGCTCGCCCTTCTTGCCGGAGATGCGGGCCCAGTCGTCCGGGTTGGTGGTGTTCGGGAGGTCCTCGTTCTCCTTGAACTCGTCCACGCAGGCGGCGAGCAGGTGGGAGACGCGAAGACCGCGCTGACCGTGGTCGAGGAAGTCCTTGATGGCCATCTTCTTCGCGCGGTCGACGATGTTCTGGATCATCGCGCCGGAGTTGAAGTCCTTGAAGTACAGGACCTCCTTGTCACCGTTGGCGTAGGTGACCTCCAGGAAGCGGTTCTCCTCGGTCTCGGAGTACATCCGCTCCACCACCGACTGGATCATCGCGGCCACGGTGGCGTCGACGGAGCCGTCGTGCTCCTTGAGGTCGTCCGGGTGGAACGGCAGCGAGTCCTTGAGGTACTTGGAGAAGATGTCCTTCGCGGCCTCGGCGTCCGGGCGCTCGATCTTGATCTTGACGTCCAGGCGGCCGGGCCGCAGGATCGCCGGGTCGATCATGTCCTCGCGGTTCGAGGCGCCGATGACGATGACGTTCTCCAGGCCCTCCACGCCGTCGATCTCGGCGAGCAGCTGCGGGACGATGGTGTTCTCCACGTCCGAGCTGACGCCGGAGCCGCGGGTGCGGAAGAGCGACTCCATCTCGTCGAAGAAGACGATGACGGGCGTGCCCTCGCCCGCCTTCTCCCGGGCCCGCTGGAAGACCAGGCGGATCTGCCGCTCGGTCTCGCCCACGTACTTGTTGAGCAGCTCGGGGCCCTTGATGTTGAGGAAGTAGCTCTTCCCCTGGGGGCGGCCGGTGACCTCGGCGACCTTCTTGGCCAGCGAGTTGGCGACCGCCTTGGCGATCAGCGTCTTGCCGCAGCCGGGCGGGCCGTAGAGCAGCACGCCCTTGGGCGGGCGCAGCTCGTACTCCTTGAAGAGGTCGGCGTGCAGGTAGGGCAGCTCGACCGCGTCGCGGATCAGCTCGATCTGGTTGCTCAGGCCGCCGATCTGGCGGTAGTCGATGTCCGGGACCTCCTCGAGGACCAGCTCCTCGACCTCGGACTTCGGCACGACCTCGAACACGTAGCCGGAGCGGGGCTCCAGCAGCAGGGCGTCCCCGGCCCGGATGGTCAGCCCGCGCAGCGGCTCGGCGAGCCGCACCACGCGCTCCTCGTCGGTGTGGCCCAGGACGAGGGCGCGCTCGCCGTCCTCCAGGACCTCCTTGAGGGTGACGATCTCGCCGATGTTCTCGAAGGCCATCGCGTCCACGATGTTGAGGGCCTCGTTGAGCATCACTTCCTGGCCGCGCCGCACCTGGTCGAGGGCGACGCCGGGGCTGACGTTCACGCGGAGCTTGCGCCCCCCGGTGAAGATGTCGGCGGTGCCGTCCTCGTTCGCGTCGAGGAAGGTGCCGAAGCCCGCCGGGGGCTGTGCCAGCCGGTCCACTTCCTCCTTGAGGGCCACGATCTGGTCGCGGGCCTCGCGCAGGGTGGAGGCGAGCCGGTCGTTCTGGGCGGTCACGCCCGCCAGGTTGGTCTGGAGCTCGACGATCCGCTCTTCGAGGATCCTCGAATTGCGCGGCGAGTCGGCGAGCTTGCGGCGCAACACGGCGATTTCCTGCTCAAGGTACGAGACCTGAGCGGCCTCGTCGGAACCACGAGCGGGCCTGCCGGTGCTGCGGTTGTAGTCGTCATCGTGGGCTGCCACGGTCCTCACCTCCTCCGGGGAGCTGGACGCTTCCAGACCCTACCTGGGACCAGGGGTCCGTAAACCCCTAGATCAAGAAAGATGGAACGGGCGTGTCCGATCTTCGCCCCAGCGTGCTTCCCCTCTGCTAAGGGGGATACCCACCGCGCACGGCCCAAAGCCGGCCAGATGTATCGTCGAGCGAAGTGATATCCGATCGCGACCACAAGTCGAGGTCCGATCGTTGTACGAATGGCGGGATTGCTCCAGGAATAGGGGCGACCCGGGACAGAAACGGCAGGGGACCATGTCGGTGACCGAGCAGACGGCGGCAGCGGCCGAGGCGTTGGAGGTGTGGATCGACCAGGATCTGTGCACCGGCGACGGCATCTGCGTGCAGTACGCACCCGAGGTCTTCGAGCTCGACATCGACGGGCTGGCCTACGTGAAGGGGCCGGACGACGAGCTGCGCCAGCAGCCCGGGGAGACCGCCCCGGTGCCGCTGACGATCCTTCAGGACGTGGTGGACTCGGCGAAGGAGTGCCCCGGCGACTGCATCCACGTGCGCCGGGTCGCCGACCGGGTCGAGGTGTACGGGCCGGACGCGGAGTAGGCGGCCGGCGGCGGCCGGTCGCGCAGCGGCCGACCGGCCAGTGGTCGGCCGGCCGGTAGTCGGTCCGTCACACGGCGGAGACCGGGGCGGCGGTCTGGGATCGTTCCCAGCCGCCGCCCTTGTGCGTCCAGGTGAGGTCGATCGAGATGTCGGGCCGGAACCGGGGCACGTCCTCGCTCGAATACCCCTGCGCGTGGCCGGTGATGGCGCCGTCCGAACGCACCGCGATCCGGCTCACGGTGAGGTTCTCGCGCTCGGGCAGCAGCGTGGTCACCACCTCCGGGCGTCCGCCCGGACCGAAGCCGAGCAGCAGGACGGCGTCCGGCGGGGTGCCGGTCTCGGTGGCGCAGTGCGCGGCGACCACCGTGGCGGCGCGCCCGTCGCCGAGCCGCGCGGGCACGCTGAGCGCCGTCCTGACCGGGAACGGGCCGCAGTCCAGCGGGAGTTGGACCTGGGCCGGATCGGGGCCGGCGCTCGCGGCGAGGGACGTGGCGGTGGGGTGCGCGGGCACCGGGGTGCCGGTCGCCGGGGAGGCGGCCAGCGCGGCCCCCACCACCGCGCAGCAGCCGGCCAGGGCGAGGGCCCAGTGCCAGGGTGCGGTGCGCGCGTGCCCGGGCCCTGAGCGGCCCCGGGGTGTCGGCTGTCCGGCCGTCGCCGTCGTCGTCCCGACCGCGGTCTCCACCAGGCGTCCCCTCCAGAGCTCCAGGAGCTGGTCTGCGTGAGCGAGCATCGTCCCACACCGTGATCGGCGGGATGCGAAAGGGGTGGTACGAGCACCGTGCTCGTACCACCCCTTCCCGGTGGTTCCGGGATCAGCCCAGGTCGGGCTGGTCCTCCTCGGTGGTGCGGGCGGCCTTGCGGGCGGCGGCGCGCTCCTGGAGGGTGGGCTCGGGCGCCCCGTTGTCGTAGTCCTCGCCGTACGCGCCCTTGGCCGGGCGGCGGCGGCGCAGCGGCGGCTCCACGCCGTCCGCCAGGCGGCGGGCGGTGAGCAGGAATCCGGTGTGGCCGATCATCCGGTGGTCCGGGCGGACCGCCAGGCCCTCCAGGTGCCAGGTGCGGACCATGGTCTCCCAGGCCTGCGGCTCGGTGAAGGTGCCGTGCTCGCGCAGCGCCTCGACGGTCTTGGACATCTGCGTGGTGGTGGCCACGTAGCAGCAGATGAGGCCGCCGGGGACGAGCGCCTTGGAGGCGACGTCCAGGCACTCCCAGGGGGCCAGCATGTCGAGGAGGACGCGGTCGACGTCGGTCTCGACCAGGTTGTCCTGGAGGTCGCCGACGGTGAGCTTCCACGCCGGGTGCGGGCCGCCGAAGTAGCGCTCGACGTTCCCCTGGGCGATGTCGGCGAAGTCCTGCCGGCGCTCGTAGGAGGCCAGCATGCCGTGCTCGCCGACGGCGCGCAGCAGGTACATGCTGAGCGCGCCCGAGCCGACACCGGCCTCGACCACGCGGGCCCCGGCGAAGATGTCGGCCATGGCCAGGATCTGCCCCGCGTCCTTGGGGTAGATCACGGCGGCGCCGCGCGGCATGGACAGGACGTAGTCGGGGAGCAGGGGGCGCAGCGCGAGGTACGGGACGTTCCCCGTGGTGCGCACGACCGTGCCCTCGGGAGCGCCGATCAGCTCGTCGTGCGGGAACGCACCCTTGTGGGTGTGGAACTGGTTCCCGGCCTGGAGCGTGAACGTGTAGTGGCGACCCTTGGGATCGGTCAGCTGGACCTGGTCCCCGACCTGGAAGGGCCCGCGTCGGCGGGCGGCACCGGTCGGTTCGGACATGCCGACAATCCTAAGGGAAGCGGAGCGCCTCGCCCTACCACCATGATCAGCGGCCGGTGACGGCGGCGGTCAGCCGCTGCTCGATGTCGCTGAGCGAGGCGACGCCGTAGACCCGGCCGTCCGCCTCGACCACCAGGTACTCCCCCGCCGGGGTGGCCTGGACGGCCCGCAGCAGGTCCTCGCCGCCGAGGTCGGCGCTCAGCCGCAGCCCGGGTTCGAGGTCGCGGGCGAGCGGGCCGACGGCCACCCAGGGGCGGCGGTGCTCGGGCACCGACCGGACGGCGGCCTCGCGCACGAGGGCGATCGGCTCGCCCCGGCCGTCCACCACGATCACCGCACCGGCCTGGGCCTCGCGGGCGCGGCGCAGCGCCTCGCCGAGCGGGGTGTCGGCGGTGACCTCGACGGCCCGCCGGGCCAGCTCGCGCAGCCGCAGGCCGGGCAGCACCTCCTTGAGCCGGGCGTTGCGCAGGCTGCCGGTGGCGCCGTTCCAGATGATCGCGGCCAGCACCGCGGCCAGCACCGCGTCCACCAGGGTGTCGGTGGTGGTGCGCTCGACCCCGCGGGCGGCGCTCAGCAGCGGCAGGCCGATCAGCACGGCGACGGCCAGCCCGCGGCCGACCCAGGCGGCGGCCACCGTGCCGGTCATCGGCTTGCCGCTGATCGCCCAGACGACCGCGCGCAGCATCCGGCCGCCGTCCAGCGGCAGTCCGGGCAGCAGGTTGAAGGCGGCGACCACCAGGTTGGACACCATCAGGCCGGTGAGCAGCACCCCGGGCACCGTGGACAGGTCCACCACCCGCACCCCGAGGTAGAACACGCCGCCGAGCAGCAGCGAGAGCAACGGGCCGACGAAGGCCAGCCAGAACTCCCGCCAGGGGCTCTGCGCCTCGTTCTCGATCTCGGAGACCCCGCCGAAGAACTGGAGCTGGATCCGCCGCACCCCGAGCCGGTAGCGCAGCGCGACCAGGGTGTGGGCGAGCTCGTGCACCAGGACGGAGCCGTAGAAGGCGACCGCGAAGGAGAACGCGACCAGGTAGCGGGCACCGCCGAGGTCGGGCAGCACGTCGCCCAGCTGCCCGCCGAACACCCAGGTGATCAGCGCGGCGATGACGAACCAGGACGGGGTGACGTAGACGGGCACGCCGAAGGGCCGGCCCATCAGGATGCCGCCGCGGCGCCGGGGCTCGGGCGGCGGCCCGGCCGGACGTCCGTCGCCCGCCTGCGGTGGCTGGTCGGAGGGCTGCTGCCCCCTGCTGTCGCTCACCGTGATCCCTTCGGTCGTCTCCCCCGTCGTGCCCGGTGCGCCCACGCTACGTGATCGCGGCCCTCCGGCGCTGCGCGGCCCTCCTTCCGGCTTCATACCCACTCGCGGCGTCCGTGGCAGCACGGTGGCAGCGGGATGACAGCAAAGGGCAATAGGGTCGTAGCCATGCAGCACACCGAGACCAGCAGTGCCGCCGTGCGTCCGGCGGCACCCCCGACCGGGCTCTCCCCGTCCCGAGCGGGGGACTTCCTCACCTGTCCCCTGCTGTACCGGCTGCGGGTGATCGACCGGCTGCCCGAGCCGCCGAGCTCGGCGGCGACCCGGGGCACCCTGGTGCACGCGGTGCTGGAGCGGCTGTTCGACAGCCCGGCGACCGAGCGGACGCCGGAGCGGGCGCTGGGCCTGCTGCGCCCGCAGTGGGAGCGGCTGCTGGGCGAGCGCCCGGAGCTGGGCACGCTGTTCCCGGACGACCCGGACGGCGCGGCGCTCACCCGCTGGCTGGCGGACGCCGAGAAGCTGGTCGGCCAGTGGTTCCGGCTGGAGGACCCGACCCGGCTGCACCCGGCGGAGCGGGAGCTCTACGTGGAGACGGCCCTGGACTCGGGGCTGCTGCTGCGCGGCTACATCGACCGGGTGGACGTCGCCCCGACCGGCGAGGTCCGGCTGGTGGACTACAAGACCGGCCGGGCGCCCTCGCGGGACTTCGAGGGCAAGGCGATGTTCCAGATGAAGTTCTACGCCCTGGTGGTGTGGCGCTGGAAGGGCGTGATCCCCAAGCGCCTCCAGCTGGTCTACCTCGGCGGCGGCGGGGACGTGGTCAGCTACGACCCGGACCAGGCTGACCTGCTCGCGGTGGAGCGCAAGCTCCAGGCGCTGTGGGAGCGGATCGGCCAGGCGGTGGCCACCGGGGACTTCCCGGCCACCCGCAACCGCCTCTGCGACTGGTGCGACCACCAGGCCAGCTGCCCGGAGTTCGGCGGCACCCCGCCGCCGTACCCGCTGCCGCTGGCGCGTACGTCGGATGAGAGCGATCCCACGGGGGATCCGATGAGCAAGGAGTCCTAGGTGACGATCCGAGTGCTGCTGGTCGACGACCAGCCGCTGCTGCGCACCGGTTTCCGGATGATCCTGGAGGCCGAGTCCGACCTCGTGGTGGTCGGCGAGGCCGGCGACGGCCAGCAGGCGCTGGACCAGGTGCGGGCGCTGCAGCCCGACGTGGTGCTGATGGACATCCGGATGCCCAGGATGGACGGCGTCGAGGCCACGCGCCGGATCGCCGGCCCGGGGCGGGACGGCCCGGCCAAGGTGCTGGTGCTGACCACCTTCGACCTGGACGAGTACGTGGTGGAGGCGCTGCGCGCGGGCGCCAGCGGCTTCCTGCTGAAGGACGTCCCGGCCGAGGAGCTGGTGCAGGCGATCCGGGTGGTCGCGGACGGCGCGGCGATGCTGGCGCCGAGCATCACCCGCCGGCTGCTGGACATGTACGCCACCAAGCTGCCCTCGGGCGACGAGGCGCCGCCGCAGGCGCTGAGCGCGCTGACCGAGCGCGAGCTGGAGGTGCTGAAGCTGGTGGCGCGCGGGCTGTCGAACGCGGAGATCGCGGCCGAGCTGTTCGTCAGCGAGACCACCGTGAAGACGCACGTGGGCCATGTGCTGACCAAGCTGCAGCTGCGCGACCGGGTCCAGGCGGCCGTGTACGCCTACGAGAGCGGGCTGGTGCGCCCGGGCGCCCTGTAGGGGGCCCACGGCGGCTCCTGGCGGCCCCCAGGGGCCGCCAGGGCCGCAGAAACGTCACAGCGGCCCGTCCGCTCCCCGTACTGGCGGGGAAGCGGGCGGGCCGCCGTCCTGCCGGCGCTACTTGTTGTTGCGGCTGATCTCCCAGAAGCGGAAGTAGCCGGTGGTGTCGACGGTGGACTCGACGCCGGTGACGTACGAGCGGGCCGCGAAGAAGGACTTGTTCTGGTACAGCGGGATCAGCGGCACGTTCTCGGCCTCGATCTGCTGGATCTGCGCGTAGGTGGCGGCCGCGGCGCTGCGGTCGGTCTGCTTGAGGCCCTCCGGCACCAGCTTCCCGCTGATCCGCGGGTCGTCCCAACCGTGGTGGTAGGAACCGCCGTTGATCAGCAGCGGGGCGAGGTAGTTGTCCGGGTCCGGGTAGTCGGCGAACCAACCGATGACGTACGCCTGGTACTTGCCCTCGGTCCAGCCCTTGCGGTACGAGTCCCAGTCCGGCTCCTGGGCGAGCGTCACCTGGAACAGGCCGCCGGTCTCCAGCTGCTTCTTCAGCGTCTCGGCCTCGTTGCTGCCGGCCCGCGAACGGGACCAGGTGAGGGTGAACTTGACCGGGGTCTGGATCTTGGCGTCGGCCAGGATCTTCTTGGCCTTGTTCACGTCCTGGTCGCCGTAGCGGTCGAAGAAGGCGGTGGTGTGGCCGGGCAGGCCGGCCGGGACCATGGAGTAGAGCGCCTGGACGGTGCGGGCGAACACGTCGCGGGCCAGCGCCTTGCGGTCCATCATCTGGGCGACGGCCTGGCGCACGGCGACGTTGCTCATCAGCTGGTCCTTGGTGTTGAGGACCAGCGAACGGGTGTCGTTGCTGTCGCCCTCGGTCACCTGGAGGTCGGTCTTGCCGCCCTGCTGGTCGGAGCGGACCTGGGCGGCGGTGTTCGGCTCCAGGCTGTTGTCGGTGAGGTCGACCTCGCCCCGGTCCAGCGCGGCCTTCAGGTCCTCCGACTTGTCGAAGTACCGGACGGTGAACTTGCTGTTCCGCAGCTTGGCCTCGCCGCCGTACTTGTCGTTGGCGGACAGCACGACCTTGCCCAGCTGCTTGCTGCCGTTCAGGTTCTCGACCGAGTCCAAGCGGTACGGGCCGGAGCCGATCAGCTTGTCGTTGGTGACGACCTTGTCGGCGGGGTAGGCCTGGTGGTCCACGATGGCGCCGGCCGGGCTCGCCAGCTTGGCCGGCAGGGTGGCGTCGGGCGCGGAGAGGTGGAAGAGCACCTCGTTGTCGCCCTTGGCCTCGACGGACTTGATCGAGTCGAGCAGTTCGACCGGGCCGTTCGGGTCGTTGATCTTCTTGGTGCGCTCGATCGAGAAGACCACGTCCTGGGCCGTCAGCACGTGTCCGTTGGAGAACTTCTGGCCGGGCTTCAGGGTGCAGTGGTACTCGGTGGCCTCACCGTTGGTGAACTCGCAGGACTGCGCGGCGTCCGGGGAGGGCGAGCTGGCCGCGGCCTGGAAGGTGAGCAGCGACTGGAAGGTGTTGCGCAGCAGCAGCCAGGAGCCGGAGTCGTAGGCGGCCGCCGGGTCCAGGACACCGGTGAGCTGACTGGTGCCCATGGTGATCGACTTGCCGCCGTCCCCCTTGACCACGTCGGTCACCGATCCGCAGCCCGCCACCGACACGGCGACCAGGCCGGCGCAACCGAGTACTGCCAGGCGTTCAGCTGAAGTCTTCACGAGGCGCGTCCTTTTGGGTGGCACGAACTGGAGTAGCGTGCCATATCGAACACGCACGACCGATACCCGCGCAGATGACGTTTGGGACACGGCGGTTCGGGGCATGACGACACGCCCGACGAGTTGTCAGCCAATGCCCGTTTTCTCCCCCGGCGACTCCGCCCCAGGGGCCCGCCGGGCCGCTTACCGGCCGGTAAGGCGGGCTCGCAATGAGACGACAATCACACCCGCGAAGCGACCAGGGAGCGCAACAGGTCGAGGTCGACCTGCTCCAGCGACGGCACCACCAGCCGCCCCGGAGCCGGCTCGACCGCCGCCACCGAGGGCACCGCGATCACCGGGCAGCCGGCCGCCTCGCCCGCCCGCACCCCGGTCGGGGTGTCCTCGATCACCACGCAGCGGGCCGGCTCCGCGCCCAGCCGCCGGGCCGCCTCCAGGTACGGGTCCGGGAACGGCTTGGTGCGCGGCACCTCGTCCCCGCCGATGGTGAAGGCGAAGTGGTGGGCGCCCAGCGAGCGCAGCACGATGTCGATCACGTGCCGGTGCGAGGCGGACACCAGGGCGGCCGGAACGCCGTGCGCGGCAAGGGTGTTGAGCAGCCGCTCGGCGCCCGGCATGAGCGGCACGCCGCCGGCCAGCAGGTCGACGAAGCGCTGGTTCACCAGCACGCCGAGGTCGGCCGGCGCGATGTCCGCCCCGGTCCGGGCGACCAGGTAGTCCATCACCCTGGCCATCGGGCCGCCGACCACGTGGGCGCGGTCCGCCTCGTCCAGCTCGTGGCCCAGCTCGGCGAAGAGCGAGGCCTCGGCCTGCCACCAGAAGTCCTCGGTGTCCACCAGCGTCCCGTCCATGTCCAGCAGCACCGCCTGGAGCCCGCGGTCGTCCCCGTGGTCGAGGATGCGCGTGGCGGTGGGGCTGGTGGTCATGGCAGGGGTCCTTCCGGCAGGCCCGGGGCGGTCCCGGGGAAGGCACGGGCCGGCCCGCAGGTGAGCGGACCGGCCCGTTCAGGATCATCAAGGATACGCCCGCTTCGTCCGGAAAGTGCCAACGCGGCGGGAACCGGGAGTTACCGGGCGTTGAAGTACTTCGCCTCCGGGTGGTGGATCACGATCGCGTCGGTGGACTGCTCCGGGTGGAGCTGGAACTCCTCGGAGAGCACCACGCCGATCCGCTCCGGCCGCAGCAGCTCGGCGATCTTGGCCCGGTCCTCCAGCTCGGGGCAGGCCCCGTAGCCGAGCGAGAAGCGGGCGCCGCGGTACTTGAGCGCGAACATGTCCTTGACGTCCTGCGGGTCCTCCCCGGAGAAGCCCAGCTCGTAGCGGACCCGCGCGTGCCAGAACTCGGCCAGCGCCTCGGCCAGCTGCACCGAGAGGCCGTGCAGCTCCAGGTAGTCCCGGTAGGAGTTGTCGGCGAACAGCTCGTTGGCCGCCTCCGAGATCCGGTTGCCCATGGTGACCACCTGGAGGCCCACGACGTCCCGCGCCCCGGACTCCTCCGGGCGGAAGAAGTCGGCCAGGCAGAGCCGGCGCCCGCGGCGCTGGCGCGGGAAGGTGAAACGGGTGCGCTCGGTGCCGTCCTCGTGGAAGACGATCAGGTCGTCGCCCTTGGAGTTGGCCGGGTAGTAGCCGTAGACCACGGCGGCCTCCAGCCAGCCCTCGGTCTGCAGGCGGTCCAGCCAGGCCCGCAGCCGCGGCCGGCCCTCGGTCTCCACCAGCTCCTCGTAGGACGGCCCCTCGCCGGTGCGCGCGGCCTTCAGGCCCCACTGCCCCTTGAACAGCGCGTCCTCGTCCAGCCAGGAGGCGTAGTCCGCGAACGGGATGCCCTTGACGATCCGGTCGCCCCAGAACGGCGGGGTCGGCACGGTGTTGTCGACGGTGACGTCGGAGCGGATCTGGCCGAGGTTGACCTCGGGCTCCGGCTCCTCCACCGCGACCCGGGCGTGCCGGCGCTGCTTGAGCTCCGGCAGGACCGCGCCGGGCACGCCGCGCTTGACCGCGATCAACGCGTCCATCAGCCGCAGGCCCTCGAAGGCGTCCCGGGCGTAGCGGACCTCGCCCTCGTAGATCTCGTGCAGGTCCTGCTCGACGTAGGCGCGGGTCAGCGCGGCGCCGCCGAGGATCACCGGGTAGCTCGCGGCCAGCTTGCGCTGGTTCAGCTCCTCCAGGTTCTCCTTCATGATCACCGTGGACTTCACCAGCAGGCCGGACATCCCGATCACGTCCGCCTTGTGCTCCTGCGCGGCGTCCAGGATCGCCGAGACCGGCTGCTTGATGCCCAGGTTGACCACGTTGTAGCCGTTGTTGGACAGGATGATGTCGACCAGGTTCTTGCCGATGTCGTGGACGTCGCCCTTGACGGTGGCCAGCACGATGGTGCCCTTGCCCTCGCTGTCGGACTTCTCCATGTGCGGCTCCAGGTGGGCCACCGCGGTCTTCATCACCTCGGCGGACTGGAGCACGAACGGCAGCTGCATCTGGCCGGAGCCGAAGAGCTCGCCGACCACCTTCATGCCGGACAGCAGGGTGTCGTTGATGATCTCCAGCGCCGGGCGCGCGGTCAGCGCCTCGTCCAGGTCGGCCTCCAGGCCGCCCCGCTCGCCGTCGATGATCCGGCGCTGCAGCCGCTCCTCCAACGGGAGCGCGGCCAGCTCCTCGGCCTTGGTGGCCTTCACCGAGGCGGTGGAGACGTTGGCGAACAGCTCCAGCAGGCGCTGCAGCGGGTCGTAGCCGTCCCGGCGGCGGTCGTAGACCAGGTCGAGCGCGGCCTCGCGCTGGTCCTCGGGGATGCGGGAGATCGGCAGGATCTTGGAGGCGTGCACGATCGCCGAGTCGAGGCCGGCCTCCACGCACTCGTGCAGGAAGACCGAGTTGAGCACCACCCGGGCGGCCGGGTTAAGGCCGAAGGAGATGTTGGACAGGCCGAGGGTGGTCTGCACCTCGGGGCGACGGCGCTTGAGCTCGCGGATCGCCTCGATGGTCTCGATGCCGTCCCGGCGGGACTCCTCCTGGCCGGTGGCCAGGGTGAAGGTGAGGCAGTCGACCAGGATCGAGCCCTCGTCGATGCCGTAGTCGGTGGTGAGTTCGGCGATCAGCCGCTCGGCGATCTCGACCTTCTTGCCGGCGGTGCGGGCCTGGCCCTCCTCGTCGATGGTCAGGGCGATCAGGCCGGCGCCGTGCTCGCGGGCCAGCGAGGCGATCCTCCCGAAGCGCGAGTCGGGGGCGTTGCCGTCCTCGTAGTTCACGGAGTTGAGCACGGCGCGGCCGCCGAGCGCCTCCAGGCCGGCCTGCAGCACGGGCGGCTCGGTGGAGTCCAGCACGATCGGCAGGGTGGAGGCGGTGGCCAGCCGGCCGGCGATCTCCTTCATGTCGGCGACGCCGTCGCGGCCGACGTAGTCCACGCAGAGGTCGAGCAGGTGGGAGCCGTCCCGGATCTGGTCGCGGGCGATCTCCACGCAGGCCTGCCAGTCGCCGGCCAGCATCGACTCGCGGAACTTCTTCGAGCCGTTGGCGTTGGTGCGCTCGCCGATCGCGAGGTACGAGGTGTCCTGCCGGAACGGCACCGCCTGGTACAGCGAGGCCGCCGAGGGCTCGGGCCGGGGGTCGCGCGGGGCGATCGGGCGGCCCTGGACCCGCTCGACCACCTGGCGCAGGTGCTCGGGGGTGGTGCCGCAGCAGCCGCCGACCAGCGAGAGGCCGTACTCGCGGGTGAACACGTCGTGGGCGTCGGCCAGTTCGGCCGGGGAGAGCGGGTAGTGCGCGCCGTCCTTGCCGAGCACCGGCAGGCCCGCGTTCGGCATGCAGGACAGGCCGATCCGGGCGTTCTTGGCCAGGTAGCGCAGGTGCTCGCTCATCTCGGCCGGGCCGGTGGCGCAGTTGAGGCCGATGTAGTCCACGCCCAGCGGCTCCAGCGCGGTGAGCGCGGCGCCGATCTCCGAGCCGAGCAGCATGGTGCCGGTGGTCTCCACCGTCACCTGCACCAGCACCGGCAGGTCCAGCCCGGCCTCGGCCAGGGCCCGCTTGGAGCCCAGGATGGCGGCCTTGGTCTGCAGCAGGTCCTGGCTGGTCTCGACCAGCAGCGCGTCGGCGCCGCCGGCGATCAGGCCGGCCGCGTTCTGCCGGAAGCCGTCGCGCAGCGTCTCGTACGGGGCGTGACCGAGGGTCGGCAGCTTGGTGCCGGGGCCGATCGAGCCGAGCACCCAGCGGGTGCGGCCGTCGGCGGCAGCGTGGGCGTCGGCCACCTCGCGGGCGATCCGGGCGCCGGACTCGGACAGCTCGAAGATCCGCTCGGAGATCTCGTACTCGCCGAGCGCGCTGAAGTTGGCGCCGAAGGTGTTGGTCTCCACGCAGTCCACGCCCACCGCGAAGTAGGCCTCGTGGACGGACCGGACGATGTCCGGGCGGGTGACGTTGAGGACCTCGTTGCAGCCTTCGAGGTTCTGGAAGTCCTCCAGTGTCGGATCCTGCGCCTGGAGCATGGTGCCCATGGCACCGTCGGCGACCACCACCCGGGTCGCGAGCGCTTCACGCAGCGCGTTCGCGCGGCTCTGCTGGGTGACGGACGGGTTGGCTGCTGTGGCCATGGGGCTTCTCCCTGGTGCGACGGCTGTCGGCTTTGCGAACCCGCTTGCTCGGGCACGCACGTGGCCAGAGTATCCGGCCCACGGGTCGGCCCGCCGTCCCATTCCGTATCCTGAGCGCTCGACCGCAAGGGGGGAGCAAGGCGCGTGGCCCGTTTCCGGACTTCCGCGCAGCGTGCCGGTCGGGCCCTGACGGCCCCGTTCCGCGCGCTGCGCGACCGCTGGCGAGCATGGTCCCGGTGGCGCCGGGCACTGCTGGTCCTGGCGCTGGTGGCGGCCGTGCCGGTCGCCGCGCTGGGCTCGGCGTTCGTGATGTTCCGGCTGCACTACACCGGCGAACCCGCCGCCGACGCCCGCACCCGGGGCCGTGACGCGCTCTGGCTCGGCCACGCCTGGGTGGACGGCCGCAAGACCGAGGCCGACGTGGCCGCGCTCGCCCGACAGCTGGCCGGCACCGGCATCCGGGACCTCTACGTGCACACCGGCCCGCTGGAGCACGACGGCTCGCTGCCGCCCGCCGTCCACCCGCGCGGCCGCTGGTTCACCGACACCGTGCACCGGGCGCTGCCCGGCGTGCGGCTGCAGAGCTGGCTGGGCGACGAGGTCAAGCCGGAGAAGGACGCCCTGGACCTGGAGGACGGCCCCACCCGGGACCGGGTCACCGCCTCCGCCCGGCAGGTGCTGGACCTCGGCTTCGACGGCGTGCACTTCGACATGGAGCCGATCCGCCCCGGTTCGCCGGGCTGGCTGGCCCTGCTCGACCAGGTCCGCCCGGTCACCGCGGCGCGCGGCGCCAAGCTGTCGGTGGCGGCCCCCCAGATCGACCCCGTCCCGGGCCTGCACACGGCCGGCATCCTGCTCACCGACCACGGCAAGTGGTGGGACCGGGCGTACTTCACCGAGACCGCCCGCCGGGTCGACCAGGTCGCGGTGATGAGCTACGACACCTCGATGCCCACCGAGCCGCTGTACGGCGGCTACGTCGCCCGGCAGACCGAGCTCGCCCTGCGGTCCACCCCGGCCGACGTGGACCTGCTGATGGGCCTGCCCTTCTTCTGGGACGACAAGTGGGGCCACTGGGGCGACGCCGAGACCGTCCGGGCCGCCGTCCGGGGCGTCCGGCTGGGCCTGGGCCGGGAGGACCGGCAACGGGCCAACTTCGGCGTCGCGCTGTACGTGGACTTCGCCGCGCTGCCCGAGCACTGGGCGGCGTACCGCGGCGGCTGGGTGGACGCCGGGTAGCGGGCCCGGACGGCCGCCCGGCGGGGCCGCGCGCCCGGCGGCGCCGGACGGCCGTCACGTTCCGTCGCGATCCCGACACCCTCGACCCCCGCCGGACGCCTGACGGCCCGTCAGTCCCGGGGCGCCGATATCCGGTGGATCGCGGCGGCCCGCTCCCCCAGACTGTCCCGGTGCCCGGCCGCGGTGCGCATCAAAGCCCGTAGGCTGGGCAGGTAGGGACCATGGGGCGAGACGTCCCGTGGGAGACGAGAGGTTCGACAGTCGGCAGCCGGCCCGTCGGCGCCCCGGCAGGCCAGCCGGGGCGGTGCGGGACCGACCGCCGACCGGAGGGAGACGCTGGGTGATCGAGCTGGAAGATGTTCCCGAGTTGATCGACCCGGTGATGGTCTGCGCCTTCGAAGGCTGGAACGACGCGGGCGACGCCGCCTCCGCGGCCCTGGCGCATCTGGACGAGACCTGGGGCGGCAAGGTGTTCGCCGCCCTGGACGCCGAGGACTACTACGACTTCCAGGTCAACCGGCCCACGGTCTGGCTGGACGGCGGCGTCCGCCGGATCACCTGGCCGACCACCCGGCTCTCGGTGGTCCGGGTGACCCAACCGACGACCCGGGACGTCGTGCTGGTCCGCGGCATCGAGCCGAGCATGCGCTGGCGCTCGTTCTGCAACGAGCTGCTGGGCTTCGCCCACGAGCTGGGCGTCGAGCTGGTGGTGATCCTGGGCGCGCTGCTCGGCGACACCCCGCACAGCCGCCCGGTGCCGGTCAGCGGGGTCACCTCCGACCCGGAGCTGGCCCGCCGACTGGACCTGGAGGAGAGCCGCTACGAGGGCCCCACGGGCATCGTCGGGGTGCTCCAGGAGGCCTGCACCCACGCCGGGGTGCCGGCCGTGACGCTCTGGGCGGCGGTGCCGCACTACGTCTCGCAGCCGCCGAACCCCAAGGCCACGCTGGCCCTGGTCAACAAGCTGGAGGACCTGCTGGACCTGCGCATCCCGCCGGGCGAGCTGGCCGAGGACGCCCGGGCCTGGCAGCTCGGCGTGGACCAGCTCGCCGCCGAGGACAGCGAGGTGGCCGAGTACGTCCAGCAGCTGGAGGAGGCCCAGGACACCGCGGAGCTGCCGGAGGCCTCCGGCGACGCCATCGCCCGCGAGTTCGAGCGCTACCTGCGCCGCCGGGAGAACGTCGGTCCGACCGGCGAGAAGCCGGTGGCCGGGCACGCCACGGCGGAGCGGCCGGCCGACCCGGAGCCGCCGGGCGGCGCCCGGGAGAGCCAGGACGGCACCGAGGAGGAGTAGCCGCACCGGCCGGGCAGCCGTGTACCGGCCGGGCGCCGGCAGACGCCGAAGGGGCGTCAGGACACTTGGTCCTGACGCCCCTTCGGCGTGTGCGGTGCGGGGTTACAGCGCGACGCCGAGCAGGGCGTCCACGGTGCGGGTCACCAGGCCGGGCGCGCCGGTGTCGGTGCCGCCCTCGGCCGCCTGCCGGTCCGCCCAGCGGTCGACCGCGGCCAGCGCGGCGGGCGTGTCCAGGTCGTTCGCGAGCGCCTCGCGCACCTCGGCGAGCAGTCGCTCGGCCGCCGGGCCGTCCGGGCGGGAGACCGCGGCGCGCCAGCGGGCGAGGCGCTCGACGGCCTCGTCCAGGGTGCTCTTGGTCCACTCCCAGTCCGCGCGGTAGTGGTGCGAGAGCAGCGCCAGGCGGATCGCCGCCGGGTCGACGCCCTCGCGGCGCAGCGCCGAGACGAAGACCAGGTTGCCGCGGGACTTGGACATCTTGTGGCCGTCCAGGGCGACCATGCCGGCGTGCACGTACGCCTTGGCGTACGGGTGGGTGCCGGTGGCGACCTGGGCGTGCGCGGCGCCCATCTCGTGGTGCGGGAAGGAGAGGTCGCTGCCGCCGCCCTGGATGTCGAAGGACATCCCGAGGTACTGCAGCGCGATCGCGACGCACTCGATGTGCCAGCCGGGGCGGCCGTGGCCGAGCTCGGTGTCCCAGGCGGGCTCGCCCGGGCGGGCGGCCAGCCAGAGCAGCGCGTCCAGCGGGTTGCGCTTGCCGGGGCGGTCCGGGTCGCCGCCGCGCTCGGCGAAGACCGGGCGCATGGCCTCGCGGGTGAGGCCGGAGACCTCGCCGAAGTGCGGGTCGGCGTCGACCGAGAAGTAGATGTCGCCGTCGACCTGGTAGGCGGCGCCGGAGGCCAGCAGCTTCTGGACGATCGGGACGATCCACGGGATCGACTCGACGGCGCCGATGTAGTGGGCCGGCGGGAGCATGCGCAGCGCGGTCATGTCCTCGCGGAACAGGGCCGTCTCGCGCTCGGCCAGGGCGGTCCAGTCCTGGCCGGTCTCGACCGCGCGGGCGAGCAGCGGGTCGTCGACGTCGGTGACGTTCTGGATGTACAGGACGTCGTGGCCGGCGTCCTTCCAGACGCGCTGCACCAGGTCGAACGCGTTGTAGGTGGCGGCGTGGCCCATGTGGGTCGCGTCGTAGGGCGTGATGCCGCAGACGTAGATCCGGGCGGTGCCGTCCTGCGGCACCACCTCGCGGACCGTGCCCGCTGCGGTGTCGTGGATACGGAGGGGGAGCCCCTGACCAGGCAGGGCGGGAACCTCGGAGGCGGGCCAGGCATGCATGGAAACAACTTTAACCTTGCGAACATTTGAAAGCCTAACCAGTACGAAAGATCGACTGGATTCGTTTCCCGCCGTTGCCCGACCGTTTCCCGACTGGTAATGCACGGGATCGGCGGGGCGTGAACCCCGGCACCCGCCCCGATCCCGGTTCCGGACATGGTTGAGCGCCCGGTCGGCCCTGCCGCCGACCGGGCGCCCGGCGCCCCCGGGGGACGCGGTCGGAGCCGCTACGACCGCTGCCAGAGGGCCGGCACGTTCGGCGGCTCCCAGCCGACCATGGCGGTGTGCGCCTGGAGGCAGGTGTAGGAGACGCCGGAGTAGGTGACGCGGTCGCCCGCCCGGTACGAGGTGCCCGCGGCCCACGTGCCGGTCGGCGGCGGCGTGCTGGGGCCACCGGTCGGGGTGGCGGTGGGCGACGGGCTGGGCGTGCCGGGGGTCTGCGCGACGTTCAGCACGAAGTCGAAGCTGGCCTCGCGGGTCGACCCGTTCTGCCGGACGTTCATCAGCAGCCGGGGGTCGTAGATGGTGTCCGTGTTGTTGCGCGGCTCACCCGGGAAGTACAGCTGGGTGGTGACGATCGGGCGGCCGGGCGCCTGGAGCTTGACGTGGATGTGCCGGGTGCGGCCCGGGTAGAGGCCGGGCACGATGGTGTCCAGCTTGTACGCGCCGTTGGCGTCGGTGAACTGGTGGCCGCGGAAGGTGTAGGTGACGTTGTCGTAGTTGCCGCCGTCGTCGGCCTGCCAGAAGTCCAGCAGCACTCCGGAGATGGGCTTGCAGGCGCGGCCGAAGACGTAGCCGCTGACCACCAGGTGGGTGCCGGGGCCGTCGTTGACCATCGAGCTGCGCAGCGGGGAGTTGGGCTTGAAGTACGGGCCCTCGGTCTGCTCGATGGTGGGGGCGTCCCCGTCGTGGCACTCGGGGGTGAAGGCGAGCTGCTCGCCGTTGTCGATGCGGTCCCGGGCGAGGGCGACACCGCCGCCGACCAGCAGCGGGGCGGCCCCGAGCGCGGCGGCGGCCTTCAGGACGGTCTTGCGGGTGATCATGCCGTCGGGCGTGGGCATGCGCCGTCTCCTTCTCGTGAGGCGGGGGGTGTGGGGGCGGCCCTTGCCATGGTGGGGGCATGACAAGGGCCGGACCGGTCGCCCGGCCGCGCGCGCCGGACCGGCCACCGGTGGCCAGCAGCAAAGTTACGGGCCGTCCGGTGCGACCGCGATGGACATGATCCGGGGATCGTGGTGATTTCCGTCGACCCCGGCCCGGAACTCCCCCGGGGTCATCCCGGTCTCCCTGCGGAAGAAGCGACAGAAGTACGCGGGGTCGACGAATCCGGCCTCCTTGGCGACCTGACGGATCGTCAAGTCCGTGCAGGCGAGCAGCCGTTTGGCCTCCAGGGTCTGCTGCCGGCGGATCAGGCCGCCGGGGGTCCGGCCGGTGGCCTGCTTCACCAGGGTCTGCAAGTGCCCAGGGGAGACGCCGAGTTCCTGCGCGGTGGAGGCCACCGAGTGCCGAACTCCGCCGGGCCGGGCGATCAACCGGGTGAAGGCGGCGGCCACTTCGGCCGGTCGGCTGGGCACCACCGGACGGTCGGCCGGTGCGGAGGCGCGCAGTGCCCGGACGATCAGGATGTGCAGGCTGGCCCGCAGCACACCCTGGAAGCCGGGCGCCCTGGTCCGGTACTCGTGCTCCATGTCGGCGAGCAACGCGGCGATCGCATCGGCCTGTTCACCGAGCGCGAGGGCAGGGCGGGTGGCCAGGGCCCGCAGGGCTGCGAGGTCCTGGGGGTGGCCGAGCAGGAAGTCCTCGTTGAACAGGACGACCCGGCCGGCCAGTTCCTCGGTGTCCGCCCAGTAGTGCACCTGGCCGGGGGTGATCACGCACAACTGCGGTGGTGCCAGCGGCCGGTGGACGAGGTCCAGGACGTGGGCGCCGTGGCCGCCGGTGACGTGGACGATCTCGTAGAACGAGTGCCGGTGGGGGAAGCCCGCCCGCGAGAGCGGGCCGATCGCGTCGAAGCTGCCGACGGCGAAGGGGAGCAGGTGGGGCAGCGGGACCTGTAACCGGTGCAACGGCAGGTCCGGCGTGGTTCGGGGGGTGGGGGTGGTCCGTCGCACATCCATCGGAGCAGTGTGCGACCTTTTCCGGGGACAGGTCCAGACCATCTGTCGCCGTTTTCCCGGTCCGGACCGTTTTCCCCGGACCGGACCGTCCTTCCGGGCCGGGCCGTCTTCCCCGAGCGGACCGGTTTCATCGGCCGGTCCGGCCCCGTCGTCGCCCCGGCTACACCGGCGGCCAGGGGATCGCCGGCCAGTCCTCGGGCGGCAGCGGGTGCCGGCCGGAGCCGCGCAGCCCGGCCACCCGGGCCCGGGTGGCGTCCAGTTCGGCCGCCGTGAGGTGCGGGGCGAGCCGCTCGGCCAGCTCCCCGTCCAGTTGCTCGGCCAGCCGGGCCAGCACCTCCAGCGCCTCGGCGGGCAGCGGGTCCCCGGCCCAGCCCCAGAGCAGGGTGCGCAGCTTGTCCTCGGTATTGAAGGTGACGCCGTGGTCGATGCCGTACACCCGGCCGTCGGCGGCCGGAATCAGGTGCCCGCCCTTGCGGTCGGCGTTGTTGAGCACCGCGTCCAGGACGGCGAGCCGGCGCAGCCGCCGGTCGTCGTGGTGCACCAGCAGGGCCGTCCGCCCGCCCTCGACCTCGGCCCGGACGATCGGCAGCCAGCCCTCCTCCGGGCCGCGCGGGTCCTGGAGCGCGAGCAGCGGCTCGGCCCCCGGGTCCGGCTCGACCCACAACTGCACCATGCCGGGCCCGTGCGGGCCGTCGCGCAGCACGGTGGGCGGGATCAGCGCCCAGCCGGTCGCGGCGGACAGCTCGTACGCGGCGACCTCGCGGCCGGCCAGCGTGCCGTCCGGGAAGTCCCACAGCGGGCGCTCGCCGGCCACCGGCTTGTAGACGGCCTGCGCGCTCAGCGAGCCGTGCGCGACCGTGCAGTACAGCGCGGCGTTGGAGGCGTCGGTGAGGCGGCCGTGCACGGTCAGCCCGCCCTGGCGCAGCAGCGCGAGGGCGGTGGGCACGTCGGCGGCGAGCGCGGCGGCGGCCGTCGGATCGGCCTGCGGCGGGGTGTCGGTGTTCAGCGCCGGTAGCCGTTCGCGCGCGGGCACAGGTGGCCCTCCGGGTCGAGCGGCAGGTTGCAGAACGGGCAGGGCTTGCGGCCCGCCGCGACCAGGTCCAGCGCGCGCTTGGCGAAGACCCGGGCCATGGCGCCGGACAGCCGCACCCGGAGCATGTCCGGGCCGGTGTCGTCGTCGGTGAACACCGCCTCGGCGGCGTCCTCCCCTTCCTCGTCCTCGGTCAGCGCCTGCGCCTCGACCACCAGACAGCTCTCCACGCTGTCCCAGGCCAGGGCCATGGTGCCGACCCGGAACTCCTGCTCCAGCGGGAGGTCCAGCGGGGCGGTGTCGAGCAGGTCCTTCGGGGCGGCGGCCGGGATGGCGGCGTCGCCGCCGCTGCGCCGCAGCGCCTCGTCCAGGACCTCCTCGATGCGCTCGGCGAGCGCCGCGACCTGGGTCTTCTCCAGCAGCACGCTGGTGATCCGGCCCCGGGCACTGGCCTGAAGGTAGAACGCCCGCGCGCCGGGCTGGCCGACGGTGCCGGCCACGAACCGTTCGGGCTGGTCGTAGAAGAAGACCTGACGGGGCACGCTCTCGCTCCGGATCGTGTCGGTCGGCGCGGTACCGCCGGGGGCGGTCCGCGGCCGGATGGACTCGTAAGTCACCCTACGACCTTCGGGCTGCGGCCGGGGAGCCGAGCCGACGGCCGCGGGCGGGGGTGGCACCCGGGGAAGCCGACGGTGCCTCCCCGGACTGTCCGTCGGCAGCGCGCCTCAGGCGGCGCCGCCGACCACCGCGTCACCGGCCGGGGTGGCCGCGGCCGGGTGGGGCCTGGGGGCGAGCGAGGCGAGGTCGCCGGTGTCGCCCATCCTCAGGACGAAGGGCCGCTGCGGGGTGTAGCGGATCGCGGTGACCGAACAGGGATCGACGCTGATCCGCTGGAAGTGGTCCAGGTGCAGCCCGAGCGCGTCGGCCACCACGGCCTTGATGACGTCACCGTGCGAGCAGGCGATCCAGACCGCGTCCTCGCCGTGCTCGGCGGCGATCTTCCGGTTCCACTCGCGCACCGCGTCCACCGTGCGGTGGCTCAGCTCGCGCAGCGACTCCCCGCCGGGGAAGGCGGCCCCGGCGGCGTGGTCCTGCACGGTGCGCCAGAGCGGTTCCTTGGCCAGCTCGGCCAGCGGGCGGCCGGTCCACTCGCCGTAGTGACACTCCCCCAGCCGCTCGTCCTCGGTCGGCGGGCCCAGCTCGGGCCGGGCCGCCAGCAGCGGCTCCAGCGTCTGCCGGCAGCGCTCCAGCGGGCTGCTGACCGCCTGCACCAACGGGATGTCGGCCAGCCGGCCGGCCAGCGCGGCGGCCTGGGCGCGCCCGGTGTCGTCGAGATCCACGCCCGGGGTCCAACCGGCCAGGATTCCGGCGGTGTTCGCGGTGGATCGGCCGTGACGGACCAGCAGCAGGGTGGGCATGGGGTCAGCCTACGGCCTCCGGGCCCGGCCGTGGGCCCCGGTTCCCCGTCCGGCCCGGTTCCCGGTTCCCGGCCCCCGGGAGCCGGGAGCCGGGAGGGCCGGTACCACCCGGGTCCGTGCCGGACGGCCCCGCTCGGGTGACAATGGCCCGCATGATCGTCCACTGCGCCGCCTATCACGACGGCCGCCGGATCGAGGCCCCCGCGGACCTGGCCGGCGCGCTCGCCGCCGCCCGCGCGGCCGGTCCGGACGGCTTCGTCTGGATAGGCCTGTTCGAGCCCACCACCGAGGAACTCGACCACGTCGGCAAGGAGTTCGCGCTGCACCCGCTGGCCGTCGAGGACGCCGTCAGCGCCCACCAGCGCCCCAAGGTGGAGGCCTACCAGGGCTCACTGTTCGTCGCCCTGAAGACCCTCGGCTACCACCCCGACGGTCACGTCGTGACGGTCGGCGAGGTGATGGTCTTCCTCGGCCCGGACTTCGTGATGACCGTCCGGCACGGCGAGGACAGCCCGCTCAGCGGCCTGCGTGCCGCGCTGGAGCAGGATCCCGAACAGCTGCGCTTCGGGCCCAGCTCGGTGCTGCACTCGGTCTGCGACACCGTCGTGGACGGCTACATGGACGTGGCCACCGCGCTCCAGAGCGACCTGGACGAGCTGGAGGCGGACATCTTCTCGCCCAGTCGGGTCGGCCGCGACACCGCCGGACGGATCTACGGCTACAAGCGCCAGGTGATGTCCGTGCGCAGGGCCACCGGCCCGCTGCTGGAGCCGATGCTGGCCCTGGAGCGCGGCGCCCGCTTCGTCCGCCCCGAGGTCGCGCCCTACCTGCGGGACGTCGCCGACCACGTGGCCCGGGTGAACGACCAGGTGGACGGCATGGACCGGCTGCTGTCCGACATCCTGAGCGCCAACCTGGCGCAGGTCAGCGTCCAGCAGAACAACGACATGCGGAAGATCTCGGCCTGGGCGGCGCTCGCCGCCGTGCCGACGATGATCGCCGGCATCTACGGGATGAACTTCGACCACATGCCCGAGTTGCACCAGGTCTGGGGCTACCCGGCGGTGCTGGTGCTGATGGCGGTGGTCTGCGTGGTGCTGCACCGGGTGTTCAAGCGGCACGACTGGCTGTAGTGCCGCTTGCCCACCGGGCGCCCGGACCGTTCGGTCCGGCCCGTCGGACCCGTCGGGCCCGTCCGGTCAGGTCAGGTCAGTCAGGTCAGTCCGGTCAGGCCAGTCCGGCGCGCTCCAGCGCCTCGACGCCGGTGCGCAGCGCCAGGATCCGCTCGTCCAGGGTGAACCCGGAGGGGGCCAGGGTGAGCGTGGTGACGCCCGCGTCGGCGTAGGCCTGCATCCGGTCGGCGATCCGGGCGGTGTCACCGATCAGCGAGGTGGCGTCGATCAGGTCGTGCGGGACGGCGGCCGCGGCACCGGCGTAGTCCCTGGCGAGGTACTTCTCCTGGACCTCGTCGGCGGCCTGCTCGTAGCCCATCCGCCGGGCGAGCTGGTTGTAGAAGTTCTTCTCCTTGCTGCCCATGCCGCCGATGTAGAGCGCGGCGTACGAGCGCAGGCCGTCCACCCCGGCCTTGATGTCCTCGCCGACCGCGATGTTCACGGTCGGGCAGAGGTCGAAGCCCTCCAGCGTCTTCCCGGCCTTGGCGCGGCCGGCCGTCAGCGGGTCGAGGGAGAGTGCGCCGTGCTCGGGCGAGAAGAAGATGCCGAGCCAGCCGTCGGCGATCTCACCGGTCAGCTCCAGGTTCTTCGGGCCGATCGCGGCGATGTACAGCGGGATGTGCTCGCGCACCGGGTGCACGGTGAGCTTGATCGGCTTGCCGGGACCGCCGGGCAGCGGCAGCGTCCAGTGCGCGCCCTCGTGCACCAGGCGCTCGCGGGACATCGCCTTGCGGATGATCTCCACGTACTCGCGGGTGCGGGCGAGCGGCTTGTCGAACTTCACGCCGTACCAGCCCTCGGACACCTGCGGGCCGGAGACGCCGAGGCCGAGCCGGAAGCGGCCACCGGACAGGGTGTCCAGCGTCGCGGCGGTCATCGCGGTCATGGCCGGGGTGCGGGCCGGGATCTGGAAGATGGCCGAGCCGACGTCGATCCGCTCGGTCTTCGCGGCGACGTAGCTGAGCACCGTCGCGGCGTCCGAGCCGTACGCCTCCGCCGCCCAGCAGACCGAGTAGCCGAGCCGGTCCGCCTCCTGGGCGACGGCGATGTTGTCGGCGTCCATGCCGAGTCCCCAGTAGCCGAGGTTGATCCCGAGTCGCATCTGCCGCACCTTCCAGTGGGTTGGGGTTGCGGGCGAGGGTAGCCGCGCCCGCGCCGAACATGCTACTGACGGGTAGGGGTGACCTGGGTCACACCGGCGCCGTTGATCGTTCTGCGGGTCTCCGCTCCTGTCCGCGTACCGGCCGCTACGCTCAGCCGACAGCGGGGAGCGCTCTCCCCACCTGCGCGTTTACAGGGCTGCCGGGGCTCCCGGGGCCGCCGGCCAGTGGAGGGCCCCGTCCGATGGAAAAGCGCCACCTCGGCCGTACCGGCCTCCAGGTCTCCCGGCTCGGCCTCGGCACCATGACCTGGGGCCGCGACACGGACGAGCAGGAGGCCGCGGAACAGCTCAAGGAGTTCGTCGACGCCGGCGGCAACCTGGTCGACACCGCCGACGTGTACGCGGACGGCGGCGCCGAGTACCTGATCTCCCGGCTCACCGACAGCCTGATCCCCCGCTCCGAACTCGTCATCGCCACCAAGGCCGGCAGCGCCCCGGAGTCCGCCCACCGCTTCGACGGCTCGCGCGGCCACCTGCTCGCCGCCCTGGACGCCTCGCTGCGCCGGCTCGGAACCGACCACGTCGACCTGTGGCAGGTGCACTCCTTCGACCCGGCGACCCCCGTCGAGGAAACGCTCAGCGCCCTCGACATCGCCGTCTCCTCCGGGCGCGCCCGCTACGTCGGGGTCTGCGACTTCAGCGGCTGGCAGCTCGCCAAGGCCGCCACCTGGCAGCACGCCCACCACGGGCGGGTGCCACTGGCCGGGGCACAGCTGGAGTACTCGCTGCTGCAGCGCGGCATCGAGCGGGAGGCACTGCCCGCCGCGCTGGACGCCGGGGTCGGGGTGCTGGCCGGCTCGCCGCTCGGGCGCGGGGTGCTCACCGGCAAGTACCGGCACGGCATCCCGCAGGACTCGCGCGGCGCCTCGCCGTACCTGACCGGGTTCGTGCAGCCGTACCTCGGGGAGCGCTCCCGGCGGATCGTGGACGCCCTCGCCACCGCCGCCGACGGGCTCGCCAGCAGCCCGCTGGCGGTCGCGCTGGCGTGGGTCCGGGACCGGCCCGGGGTGGCGAGCGCCCTGGTCGGGGCCCGGACGGCGGCCCAGCTGCAAGCGGCGCTGTCGGTGGAGGCGCTTACGCTTCCGGATGAGATCCGTGGTGCGCTGGACGACATCTCGTCGCCGGTGCACCACTACCCGGACCAGGGGTGGACCGAGCTGTGACCCCCGGCCCGGGTTGTCGAGCAGAACCTGCAGTGGAGTGACCTTGGAGCGGACGACGATGACGGACACGGGCAACGGCGCTCCGGAGGTGACCGCCGGGGCCCAGCTGACCCCGGAGGAGAAGGCGGCGAAGTTCGCGGAGCTGGCCCAGCGGATCCGCGGCATGCAGCCGGAGGACGCCGCGGCGAGTGCCGCGCGGGCGGGTGCCGCCCGCGCGGAGGCCTCGATGATGGAAGCCCCGGCGACGGAGGCTCCGACGGAGGAAGCCCCGGTGTCGCAGGTCCCGACGGCGCAGGCCCCGGAGCTTCGTGGGCCGGAGCCGGCTGCCCCGGCCGCTCCTGCCCCGGCCGTCCCGGTTCCCGCTCCGGCCGCCCCCGCCCCGGTGGTGTCCGACCGGCAGCGCGGCGAGGCGCTCCGCGCCACCGCCGAGGTGCTGACCTCCGGCGGCGCCCCGGCCGAGCTGGCGGCGGCCGCCGTGGCCGCGCTCGGCGAGGAGGCGCCCGCACGGCTGCGCGAGGACCCGTGGGCGGTGCTGGGCCTGCCGGGTGTCCGTCCCGAGCACGCGGACGGCTTCGCCCGGGAGCTGCTCGGCCCCGACGCCGGCCCGGGTGACCAGCGCCGCGCCCGGGCGCTGGTGCCGTGGTTGCTGGAGCAGGCGGCACTGCGCGGGCACTCGGCCCTGGAGCTCGCCGAGGTGGCGGCCGGGCTCGACCGGCTCCGGATGCCCGAGCCGGCCGCCGCGATCCAGGCCGCCGTCGAGGACGGGCGGGTGCTGTCCTTCCAGGAGGAGCTGACCGGCCCCGAGGCGCACGCGGCGGGGGGCGACGAGGAGGACGAGGCGCCGACCCGGACGCTGCTCGGGCTGGCGGGACTGGCGATGGCCGAGGACAGCCTCGCCGAGAAGCTGCTCCAGTTGATGGCCACCTTCGCCCCGGGCGAGGTTCCCGACGGGTCCGACGCCGGGGCCGAGGACTCCGGGGCTGAGGATTCCGGGACTGAGGTCGCGGCTGCCGACGGCTCCGCCGAGCAGCCCCCCGTCTCCCCCGGCCCGACCGCCTGGGCGGCCGCCGCCGAGGCCGCGCCCTCCTCCTCCGCGACCGCCCTGATCGAGGCCGTCGCCGAGCACGCCCTGGTGCTGCACACGGGCGGCGAGGCGGCCCGCGCCGAGCCGGCCGTGCTGGTCACCGCCGCCCGGGGCCTCGGGCTGCGGGCCTGGGCCGCCACCTGGACCGACCAGGGCCGGGACTCCTTCGCCGCCCTCGCGGGGAACGACACCGGCGCCGAGGCCTCCGTGGTCACCCTCGCCGACCTGCTCTCCGGTGCCGCCGGCCCCGGCCGGGCCCCGGACGGCACGCTCGCCCTGGACCTGTTGGTCGTGCTGGACGCCCCGCTGCTGGACGTCGAACTGGCCGCCACCGTCCTGGAGTCGCTGGCCGACGGCACCCGGCTGGTGCTCAGCGGCGACCCGGGCCAGCTCTGGTCGGCCGGCCCCGGCCGGTTCTTCGCCGACCTGCTGGCCGCCAAGGTCTGCCCGGCGGTCGCCTCCCGCACCCCGGACTTCGGCCCGATCGGCGAGCTGGTCTCCGCCATCGGCATCGGCGAGCTCCAGCCGGTCGAGGCGCCGGACAAGGAGGTGGTCATCCTGACCGCCAAGGACGCCGGCGAGGCCGTCCACCGCGCCATCCAGCTGCTCACCGACTCCATTCCGCGCGCGCTGGGCATCCCGGTCGAACAGGTGGTGCTGCTCACCCCGGGCCACGGCGGCCCGGCCGGCACCCGCGCGCTGAACGCCGCCGCCAAGGCCCGGCTCAACCCCGGCCCCGGCCGGTTCGGCGGCTTCGACCCGGGCGACCGGGTGGTCGACTCCCCCGCCCCCGGCGTCACCCGCCCGGCCCGGGTGCTGGACGGCGACGCCGACGGTCTGCACCTGGAGTACGCGGACGGCTCGCGCCGGACCGTCCCGCCGGCCGAGGCCGCCCGGCTGCGGCACGGCTGGGCGCTGACCGTCCACCAGGCGCTCGGCCGGCGCTGGCCCGGCGCGGTCGTGGTGCTCCCGCAGGACGCCGCCCCGACCCTCACCCGGCAGTGGGTCTACACCGCCTTCGGCCGCGGCGAGCGGCACCTGTCCGTGGTGCACGCGGCGGGCCCGGCGCTGGCCCAGGCCGTCGCCGAGCGCCCGGCGCAGCCCCGCACCACCCGGCTGCGGGCGGTCCTCGCCGAGAACGCCGCCGCCTCGGCGTACTGACCGCCGTTCCGGCCGGCCCCGCCCCGACGGGCCGCCGGCCGGAACGCACGACGGGCGGGCCCCGGTGATCCCGGGCCCGCCCGTCGGCCGTCCTGGACGGCGTCAGTCGTCCGGCTCCTCGTCGTCGTAGACCTCGCTCACGTCGAACCGGCAGATCAGCAGCTGCGGATCGGCGTGCTCGAAGGGTTCGGGCAGCCACTCGCCCGGCTCGGTCGGCTCGGTGGCCGCGACCCAGAGCGTCGAGTCGGCCTCCTCCAGGCCGAACTCCTCGCTGCGGGCGGCGATCTCGTCGGGCTCGTACTCGCCGAACAACACGCCGATCGCGGCGTTCACCCCGCCCGCCCCGGCTCCGCCCGGGGTCAGCGAGTCGTCCAGCCGCTCGGCCTGGGCGCGCAGGCGCTCGGGGTCGACGACGTGGTAGTCGCGGCGGATCAACACGCTGATCGCCTCGGGCTGTTCGGGGCCGTGGTAGCCGCCGGGGCCCTCGTCCCCGGGGATCTCGAAGGGCGTCACCTCGTCGTAGGCCTCGTACAGGAGCTGGTCGTAGGCGATGGCCGCCGTGGCGAGCTGCTCGTAGGCGGCGGAAACGGCGGGATCATCGGCTGCGTTGGGGCTTGACACCGCTTCCAGATGACGGTCGATGGCGGCCTTGACCGCCTCAGCGGCGGCGCGTACCTCGGCAATGGTGGGCTGCGCGGCATCAGACATGGTGCAGACGCTATCTCCCCGCGGCGCCGGTACGCACAGCGGTTGTCACCTACGCCCGCGATTTCACCGCAACTTCCCCCCTGATGTCCGATCCGTGCCACTTCGTCCCCCTGCGACACCGGCGCGAAGCGGGCGCGGAGGGCGCGCAACGGACTCGACCGGGCCGCCCGGGTGCGGCTTCGCGCGCCGGGATCGGGGTATTCCTTCCACAGTGGCAACGGGACTGATACGCAGTCAGTCGACGGCACGGGGTCCCGCCCCTTCCGGCCGCCGCCTCCGCACGGGAGGGACGGCCGGAAATGCCCGGGCCGACTGTCCGGGGCAGGCCGTAGGCTTGCCCGAAGGTGACCCCCAGGAGGAGCGTTTTGACCCCACGGAAGCCGGTCCGGCAGCCGGAGTACGAGTACCAGTCCCTGCGCATGCCGCGCGGCACCACGCGCAACGCGGCGCGCCAACTGCTCACCGAGCACGCCGAGTACGGGCACTGGGAGCTCGACCGGCTCAGGCTGTTCCCCGACGGCAGCCGGACGGTCCGACTGAAGCGGCGGATCATCCGGCAGGTCCGGAGCTGGTGACGAGCGGGGCACGGCCGCCCCGGACACACCTCGCATGGAGCCTTCACGCACCCGCGGCCACCGGTTCACTCGGCGGCCGCGGGTACGTCGTTCCCACGAAGGGTGCGCGGGTCCGGTTCAGTGTGCGCCCCGGCTCCCGCGCGGCCGGATCAGCGGACGCCGGCCCGGGCCCGGCGGTAGAGCACGCCACCGCCGAGCATCAGCGCGAGGCCGACACCACCGAGCAGCTCGACGCCACCGGCGCCGGTGGAGGCCAGCTGGGGGCCCTGCGGCGGAGTCTTGGCGACGGCCTTGGCGGGCGCCACGACGGCCGCCTCGGCCTTGACGGGCGGAGTGGAGTTGCGGGATACGTTCGTCACCTCCTCGGAGGAGACCTTCGGCGGGGTCGGGCAGACCTCCACACAGCCCTCGACCGGCTTCGGGTTGGGCTTCGGGGCGGGCGGCGGAACGACCTCTTCCACGTTGGCGCAGTGGTTGCCGAAGGCCGGGTTGGCGGCACCGACCACGTTCACCGAGTTGCCGCAGGCGTTGACCGGGACGTCCACCGGCGCCTGGACGCTGTTGCCGGAGAGCACGCCCGGAGAGCCGGCGGCGACACCCGAGGCGCTTGCGCCCGGCACCGCGGTACCCGGCGCGGCGGCCGCCGGCAGGGTGGTGGCGCCCGGCACCGCGGTACCCGGCACTGTGGAGCCCTGACGCCCGTCGGCAGCGGAACCGTCGACGCGGCTGTCGCGGCCGTCGTGGCCGGCGCCGGTGACGCCCGAGCCACCACCGTGCTGGCCGCTCTGGCTGCTCTGACCGCTCTGGTCGCTGTGGGCCGGCTTGGACGCGTGCTGGCCCCCGCCGCCGTTGACGTTGGCGCAGCGGTTGCCGTAGGACGGGTTCAGCAAGCCGATCACGTCGACGGTGTTGCCGCAGGCATTGATCGGCACCTGGATCGGCACCTGGACCGAGTTGCCCGAGACGACGCCCGCCGAGCCGGCGGCCACCCCCTGCGCCTCGGCTCCACCCGCATAGGCGTAGCCGGCGGTCGAGGCCAGCACACTGCCGGTGGCCACGGCCGTGAGGATCCCCTTCTTGGCTACTTTCCTCATCTTTTCCCCTGACATTTTCGAGACGACGTGTCAACCTTGACATGAACCTTTAAAAAAGTCGGAATTTCCGTATATCCGTAAATCACGCAAGGGCTTCGGCTGCACACGGGTTAACGAGGGGCCAACGGGGAGGTTGAGCCGAACGAATCGGCTTCACCCGATCGAGCGATCGTGTCGGACCTCGTGTATCCGGCGGCCGACGGGGCCCCGGAACGGGTCCGGCAGACCCCGAACGGGCGGGCCCGCCCCACTCCGGACCGGACCGACCCGCCCGGAACACCGGGAAGGCCGGACCGCCCGGACCGCCCGGACCTCCGGGAACGCGAACGCCCCCGGCGCGGCGCGTCCGCCGCCCGGGGGCCGCCGGTGAGTCGGCTCAACAGGCCCGCGTGGCCCGGAGGTTGGCTCAGACGTTGGCGCAGTGGTTGCCGAACGCCGGGTTCAGCACGCCGACGACGCTCACGGTGTTGCCGCAGAAGTTGACCGGGATGTGCACCGGAACCTGGATCTGGTTACCGGAGAGCACACCCGGAGAGCCGGCGGCCACACCCTCGGCGCCCGCGTGAGCGGACGCGACACCGGCGGCGGCGAGCACCAGGCCACCTGTGGCGGCGGCGACAGCGGCGATCTTCTTGACCTTCATCATTCCTCCTGTACGGACAACGCAACCCGTTCGGCGGGCTGCACAGGGATGAACGACGCTGCGGCAAACGGGGTACGGAGTGGATCTCCCATTCACCCGCAACGGTGAGGCCTCGCACACATGATCAGCTTGGAATTGCGAGCAGAATCGCTTCTGTCGATCTTCTTCTTCCCGTCCCACAATCATCAGCTAGGACAATGCGGTCGGCCCGCCCCCGGCACTCCGGGAGCGGGCCGACCCAGTCGCCTGATCAGGGCTCTCAGCAGGCGTCGATGAACCGGTCCAGCACCCGGACGCCGAACTTCAGACCGTCCACCGGCACCCGCTCGTCCACGCCGTGGAACATCCCGGCGAAGTCCAGCTCCGGCGGCAGCTGGAGCGGCGCGAAGCCGAAGCAGCGGATGCCGAGGTCCTGGAAGGACTTGGCGTCCGTCCCGCCCGACAGGCAGTACGGCACCGCGCGGGCGATCGGGTCCTCGGCGCGCAGCGCGGTCTGCATCGCCTCGACCAGGGCGCCGTCGAAGCCGGTCTCGATCGCCTTGTCCGAGTGCAGGCTCTCCCGCTTCACGCGCGGGCCGAGCACGCTGTCCAGCTCGGCCAGGAACTCCTCCTCGTAGCCGGGCAGGAAACGCCCGTCCACGTGCGCGGTGGCCTGACCGGGGATCACGTTCACCTTGTAGCCGGCGCCGAGCATGGTCGGCTGGGCGGTGTTGCGCAGCGTGGTGCCGATCATCTTGGCGATGCCGCCGAGCACCCGCAGCGTCTCGTCCATGTTCTCCGGGTCCAGCTCGACCCCGAGCGCGTCCGAGAGCTCGTCCAGGAAGGCCCGGACGGTCTTGGTGATCCGCAGCGGGAACTGGTGCCGGCCGAGCCGGGCGACCGCCTCGCACAGCTCGGTGATCGCGTTGTCGTCGTTCTCCATCGAGCCGTGGCCGGCCCGGCCCTCGACCGTCAGGCGCATCCAGTGCATGCCCTTCTCGGCCGTCTCCACCAGGTAGAGGCGGACCTGGTCGTTGACCGTGAAGGAGAAGCCGCCGACCTCGCCGATCGCCTCGGTCACGCCCTCGAACAGCCCCGGGTGCTCGTCCACCAGGAAGCGCGCCCCGTAGGTGCCGCCGGCCTCCTCGTCGGCGAGGAAGGCCAGCACGATGTCGCGCGGGGGCTTGCGCCCGGTGCGCAGCCGGTCCCGGATGACCGCCAGGGTCATCGCGTCCATGTCCTTCATGTCGACCGCGCCGCGCCCCCAGACGCAGCCGTCCGCGATCTCGCCGCCGAACGGGTCGTGGGTCCAGTCCGCCGCGTTGGCCGGCACCACGTCGGTGTGGCCGTGGATCAGCAGGCCCGGACGGGAGCGGTCCTCGCCCTCGATCCGCACCACGGTCGAGGCCCGGCCCTTGGCCGACTCGAAGATCTTCGGTTCGAGCCCGAACTCGGCGAGCTGCTCGGCCACGTACTCGGCCGCCTTCCGCTCGCCCGGCCCGGAGCCGTCCCCGTAGTTGCTGGTGTCGATCCGGATCAGATCGCGACAGATCTCGGCGACCTCGGACTCCGCCGTCACCTTCGGTGCCGCCGACTCGCTCCGCTCGCTCACGGTCACTCCTCGTCTTGGGCCCGCACCGACGCACCAGCGCGCCACCCCCAGGACCTGCACCCGGGCCGTACGAGCACGTCCGCCCATCCTCTCCCAGCCCCGGACCCCGATCCAGCCCCCGCGCGCTCCCGAAACCCCCTGGTCACGCCCCCGCCACACGGCGCCCCTTGCCGCCGTCACCGGTTGCGGGGGCCGGTCGGGAACCGTTTTGGGACCCCAAGCCGATCTTTGCTACAGTTACATCTGTCAGCGCGACGGACGAGAGATCGGAAGCCGCGAGGACGACACCCGGTCCGGGTGGCGGAATGGCAGACGCGCTAGCTTGAGGTGCTAGTGCCCTTTATCGGGCGTGGGGGTTCAAGTCCCCCCTCGGACACAGCAAGAAAGGCCCCAGATGATCTGGGGCCTTTCTGCTTTTCGGCTATGCCTTTCGGTCGCGGTCCTCCGTCCTGGCGGGACCGGCCCTACGGGACGGTGCCGGGGTCACACCCGAAGCGGCGGGGTTCGGTCACTCCTCGCTGGCGGCGGGCTGAGCGGCCTCGAGGGTGGTGGCGGCGGGCTCGGCCGCAACGGGAGCGGCGGCGGGCTCGGCCGCGGCGGGAGCAGTGGCGGTGGACTCGGCCGCGGCGGGGGCAGCGGCGGCGGGCTGGGTGGCCGCGGGGGTGGTGGACTCGTGGGTGGCGGCCGGGGCGGCCGCCGGGGTGGTGGACTCGTGGGCCGCGGCCGGGGCGGCCGCCGGGGTGACAGCCGCGGGGGTGGTGACCGCCGGGGTGGTGGACTCGTGGGTGGCGGCCGGGGTGGCGGCAGCCGGGGTGGTGGCGGCCGGGGTGGCGGCGGCCGGGGCGGCGGCGGGGGCGCTCGTCGAGTCATCGTTGAAGGTGGCGCCCGAACCCGTGAAGGAGCCGGAGACGCCGTTGTCGTCCGCCCAGATCCAGAAGTCGGCGTGCGAGACACCGTCGGGGCCTACGTGGGACTCGACGGCAGCGACGCCGGCGCCGTTCTGGTTGGCGATGAAGAAGCCCTTGCCGTAGTCCGCCTCCAGGCCTTCGTGAGCCGAAGCCAGCCCGGCGCAGCCGACCATGAGCGGGACGATGAGGGCGCCGACGGCCACGACTCGCTTGAGAGCACGCATGAAAATCTCCTCCACGGAGTTTCTGGTTGGGTGGCGGTGCCGTTCAGCCCCGCCGCGATTCAGAGAGCCACGCGCCACATCCCGCCGCAACCGGCGCCACGACCCGTCCGGCCTCACGTCCCGTCAGAAACGCCGCCCCCACCAGCGGAAACACCGTTCGTATGCCTATACGACAGGATCAGTCGGCTGGAGCACTCTGCGTCACCCTCCCCCGCGGCCAAGGGCCCCCTGCCCCGGACCGTCCCGGCGGGGCCGCCCCTCGGTCGCATCATGCGAACGGCCGGATACGAGGGCGCTCCGCACGGGAACGGTTGGCCGGGACCACCGCAGCGCCGGTCGACGATCACGACGGGTCGGTGTCCGCGGCACCGACACCGGCACCCGCTCCGACTCCGACTCCGGCTGACGGGCTGTCGGGCTCGCCGCCGTGCCGCCGACCGTGGGCGGATCGGCCCCAGCCGGCGGGGTGGGCCCGGGCAACGCAACCGGGAGGGACCGGCCGCACCGACGTCAGCCCGCCCCGGCGGGCTCCGTGCGGCCGACGGGCGCGGCGCCCCGCTTCGGCCGGCCGCGCAACGACTCCGCGGTGACGAAGGCCACCACCGTGGACACGATCAGCAGCGGCATCGAGTCGGCCGCCTGGCCACCGAGCAGGGCGGCGGCCAGGACGGTGCTGGTGACCGGCAGGCCGGTGACGGCGGCACCGGCGGCCGCGAGGCCGACCGCCAGGGCGGGCGCGGTACCGAAGCCGGGCAGCGGCGCACAGGCCATGCTCAGGGCCGCACCGAGCAGGAGCGCCGGGAAGATCGGGCCGCCGCGCAGGCTGCCGAGCGCGATCGACCAGCCCAGCCCCTTGCAGAGCGCGAGGGCGAGCAGCGCGCCGACCGGCCAGTCGGCCGGATCGGCGGCGAGCGCTCCCAGGGTGGCCTGCCCGGAGAGCGCGACCTGCTCCGGGGAGCGGCCGGTGATCAGGGCGTACGCGGCGAGGCAGCAGCCGACGGCGACCGCGCACAGCACGGTGCGCAGGGCGGTCTGTCGCGCGGTGGCGGTCGTGACGAAGGCCTTCACCCCGCGGCCGAGGGTCTGCCCGGCCACGCAGACCACGGCTATCGCGGCGGCCAGCGGGACGCCCCAGAGGAAGTCCCCCGGGTCGGGCACCCCGCTCCTCGGCACGCTCGGCAGCGAGAGCGCACCGATCGACAGGCCGGTCCAGTGGCCGAAGCCGGTGAAGACCAGCGCCCCCACCCCGCCGGACAGCAGGCTGGGCAGGATCAGCGCGATCAGCCGCGGACCGCCCAGCCCGGCCGCCTCGATCAGCATCACGGCGGCCACCAACGGGCTGCCGAAGATGGTGGAGATCGCCGCCGCCGATCCCGCCGTTCCCAACACGGCCACCAGCTGCGGCTGTTCGGCCCGTTTGGCGGACCGGACGGCGAGCAGGGCGAGGCCGCAACCGAGCGCCATCAGCGGGGACTCCGGGCCCAGCACCACGCCGAGCGGCAGACAGGCGAGCGCGGCCAGCACCACACCGGGGACGTCGACGGGCAGCGTGGGCGGGCCGCCGAACCCGTCGACCGGGACGTGACCGCCGTGCCCGGGCATCCGGGTCACGATCGGGGCCAGCAGGAGGCCGGCCAGCAGCAGCGCGGGCAGCGGCCACCACCAGGGGGCCTGGTGGTAGCCGGCCGTCTCCGGCAGGCTCTCCCAGACCCACTGCTGGAGTTCGTGCTCCAGGCTGACGAAGCCGAAGGCCGCCAGCGAGACGGGTATGCCGATCAGCGCCGAGACCAGCAACAGGCGGAGGTAGCCCTTGTGCAGCAGCACCTCACGCAGGGTCGGACCGCTGCTCTGCTGGGACGTCGCCGGCATCGCCGCTCCCTCGCACTCCCGGGCCGCCCGCCGTCGGGGAGGGCCCCTCCTGGGACCGAGTCTCGCCCGGACCCCCGGGGTTCGCACGGCGCACGGGTGGTCGACCGGCGCCTGGCCGGGTGCGGTTGGGCCGCCCGGGTGAGGCGTCGTTCGGTGGCCCGGGCGGCGCAGTAGGCCCGGGCGGCACGGTGGGACCCGGCGACACGGTGCGCCCGGGCGGCGCGGTACACCCGGGCGGTGCGCCTGGGCGGCACGGTGGGACCGGCGGTCCGTCAGACCTGCCGGGCGTCGGTGCCCAGCGCGCTCTCGATGCCCCGGACCATCCGCCACAGCGGCGCCCGGCGGCTGGCGACCAGGACCACGACGTCGTCGGACTCGCCCTCGGCGGCCTCGGCCGGACGGTCGCTCCAGGTGCCGGTGACGAAGCCCATCGCCGCGTCCACCTCGGCCACCCAGTCGCTCTCCCCGCCCGAGCGCAGCCAGGTGCGCAGGGCGTGGTTGTGCGCGGAGACGACGGCCGCGGCGATCACGTCCGCGCGCAGCGGGCCGTCGGGGCGGTCGGCGAAGCGGCCGCGCAGGTAGGCGGCCAGGGTGTGCTCGTAGCGCCAGACCACGGACAGCTCGTACGCGCGCAGGCCGGGCACCTTGCGGGTCAGGCGGTAGCGCTGGACGGAGAAGGAGGGCTGCTCGGCGTACATCCGCAGGACCAGGCGGGCGGCGTCGCAGGCGTGCCTGACCGGGTCCTCCTCGCCGGAGCCGGACTCCAGGAACTCCGTCATCTCGGCGAGGCTGCGCTCGTGGTCGGGGAAGACCACGTCCTCCTTCGCCGGGAAGTACCGGAAGAAGGAGCGCCGGCCGACGCCGGCCAGCGAGACGATGTCGTCGATGGTCGTCTGTTCGAAGCCGCGCTCGAGGAAGAGCTCGAAGGCCGCGGCCACCAGCGCCTCGCGCATCGCCGGCTTCGAGGGCCCGTCGTTCATGGACTGGTCCTGCTCTTCCTTGTCGCTCATTCACCGGAACTTAGCATCGGGACGACGCCGCGGCACCGACGGTCGGGTGGGCCGGCCGACCCGACCGTCGGTGCAGGTCGGGGCGGGTTACGGCAGGTTGCGGGCCATCACGATCCGCTGGACCTGGTTGGTGCCCTCGTAGATCTGCGTGATCTTCGC